>JAUXXN010000587.1 GCA_030684755.1 Hydrogenophaga sp. | reverse complement strand
TTTTCACCTACACCAGATTTACGCGGAAACTGACAGCCGTTTACACTCAAAAAACGAAACCAACAGCCGTTTGCCACCGTACAAAAGAGAATGAACTAACAGCTTGACGGCGACCAAAGAAGACAAGAAAGAGGTGCTGCTGCATGGCGCGGGGTTTGCGCTGAGCGCTGCGGTGAAAGCAGTTTTGCGACAACACCAGTCGGTGCACCGTTCTTGGCCTTACACCCCTAGAGATCTGTAAGGTTTTCTAGGATCTTGCCCCGTGCTTGGCCGCTGGGCACAAGTCGCCTTCTAGCCCAAGCGTTGAACCTGCGACAATAGCGACTGGCCTCGATGGTGAAATAGGTAGACACAGCGGACTTAAAATCCGCCGGCTTTAACAGGCTGTACCGGTTCGACTCCGGTTCGAGGCACCACCGCTAGGTTTTTTCCGGTTTCACCGGTACAGTGAGTTTCCCATGACCCGATACAACGCGCCTTTCGAGATCCACGTGCATGGAGACGTGCCATTGCGCGACGATGTAGTGTTCAGCCAGATTCAAGACGCGCTGAAGCCACTCTGGCAATACGCGGGCGCTCGCTCGCTGGCTGCAGCAGCCGAGAGCGCGTACGAAGATGAGCCCGGCATCCGCTTTGATGCCACAGCACACGTTCTGCAAATGTGTTGGACAGTGCCCGGCGACGAAGACTTTCGCCAGGTGATTGAAGAAGCCTGCATGGGGCTGAACGAAATTGCAGCATCTGGAGCGCCCCTGGAAGTTTCTTTTTACGACACCGAATACGACGAGGAAGATGAGTCTTCGGAAGAAGAAGCGCGTGACGATTTCATGATGTGTTTTGTAGGTCCAACACCTGCGGCCATCATGCAGGTGCAGCGCGATCTGCTGGTGCAAGACGTGGTGCACATCATGGAGCGCCACTTCGATGCGGCCGAGCTAGGCGATGTGGTGGTTGCCATAGATAAACTGTTCACCGACCGATTTGATGCACTGGTCAACTCCATGCAGTTGGGGCGTCCCCCAAGGGGTTACGGCGGCGCATCAGGACACGGCGGACCGCGCAAACCCCGACATTTGCACTGACCTACAGCTAGCAGTTGCGGGCATATCCTGCCAACGCCGGGCACCGTGTCGGGGGTCTGGACAGGACCGTACCACCACATCAATGTTGACCCACCCACCAAAAATTCATCTTGGTAGGTCAGGGCTATAGAGACAAACGCTGGGCCGTCAGTACTCGAGCATGCGCGGCAAGTCTTTGGCCTGCTCAACCCATTTCGCGACTTCAGCCTCGGTGGGAACGCGGCGAACCAGCTTTTTTGCCATGTTGAGTTCGGCCATGGCCGTGGTCAGGTTGTCCGGCCTGCGGCGAGCGAGCTCGGGCACGGTGTCCACGCCAGTGGCTTCCAGCAACTGTGCGTATTCAGAACCAACACCGCTGATTCGATAGAGGTCGACCATGTTGGCGAACTTCATGATCTCTTTATCAGTGAGATTGGCTTTGGTCGCGAGCGCTTTGCGTTGAGCTGGCGTTCTTGCCTGTGCCAGAAGGGTGTCCGTGTCTGAAACACCTGCGTTTCGCAATTTTTCGCCGATCACAGGGCCGATGCCCTCAACGTCTTGGATCTTTTTATTGGCCATGTGTTGCATTCCTTTCAGGGTGGTTGAAATAAGCACCGGTGCGGTGCACGGCGGTCAATTGACCGAATGGCTTTCGTTTAGGCCATGGATTTTCGTGGAAATGGGTCAGTCGTCCAACGAAGCACTCCAACGCGCATTCCATTCGCCTCGGGCTGTGCCCTCACTCAGATGATCCAAGTCGCGCCGGTCTCGCTTGGTGGGGCGGCCCTGGCTTAGGCTTTGGGCTGGTTCTGGTGCCAGACGGCGTTGCTCGGCCGCAGCAGCCCGCAGGGCGATGGATTCAGCGGTTTCCTCGAAGAGTAAAGCCGCCACAGGGGCCGGGCCACGCACACCGCTGAGCGCACGCACCACAACGGTTTTCACCACCGGGCCGCTGCGCAGTTCCAGCGTGTCGCCAGGTTTGACTTCTCGTGAAGGCTTGGCCAGTTGACCATTGAGCCGCACCCGGCCTTTGTCGATTTCTTCAGTGCTGAGACTTCGGGTCTTGTAAAAGCGGGCTGCCCAGAGCCATTTGTCGAGACGAACTTTAGCCGCCGTGTCGTCACTGTGCATGGTGGGGTAAATCTCGCTGTTTTGGAAGGTAGGCCACGACCTCTATGGCTTCAGGCTGAACTTGGCTTTCACCAAGAGACACCAGTCCGACCGCTCGCGCGTCTCCCAACACCAACAAGCCAACGCGCCCGGGAAGGCTCAAGTCCAACAACACCGCGTCAGGCAGGCTGGCTTGCCAAAGCGAAAGCGCGCGTGCGCCATCGCCACAGGTCAACACCTGGACGCCACGGCGCTCCAATGAACGTTGCAGTGTGGTCTGCATGGCGGGGTTGTCTTCAATGGGGGGCAGTTTCATGCTGACGCGATTATCAGGGTGTTGGCCAGGCAAATGCTTACCGCATGACAACACGTGTTGCAGGTCAATCCGATGTTGGGCGTTCGTTGACTGCACCGCAGCGTACCGATGCGGACAACAGGCGGGCGTCCATCGCAGCAAAGAACCCAGACTCTGGCACCAGTTCCAACGGAACGGCCCAGATTTGGATTGGTGCGTGGTCTGCTTCATTTGTCAATGCAAAACATTTGACCGCATCTTTTTCGGTGCAGATCAATGGACCCGTTTCACTTTGCTGCAATGCGGTGTAGACAGCGGGCTCCACATGGTCTGGCAGGGGCAGTTCGCGCGCAAGGGTGAGGCCACGCGCCCGAAGCATGTCGAAAAATACGCTGGGTCTTGCAATACCCGCCATCGCGGTCAGTGCTTGCCCTTTGAGTTGCTCCAGCGCAATGCGCTGACCATGTTGACCGACAGCGTGCTGGGCCAAGCGGCGAACAGCGTTGAAAACCGGTAGGCCAGGCACAGAAACCATGTCGGGTGGCTGAGCGCCTTCTCGGTACTGGCGAAGCACCACATCGGGGCGGTAGCCTCCACAGTTGGACGGAGGCCAGGGCTCGCGCAGCAAGCCAGCGGGCAGCAGCCAGCCGTTGCCACAACCCCGTTCATCAAACACCGCAATGGCAATGTCGCGCGCCAAGGCCAGGTGTTGCAGCCCGTCATCGCAAAGCAGCACATTGACCTTGGGATGCATCTTCAACAGCGCTTGAGCGGCAGCCACCCGCTGGCGGGCCACAAACACCGGAGCGCCTGTAGCACGCTGGATCAGGGCTGGCTCGTCGCCGCTGTCGGCTGCGGGCGTGACGGCAGTCACTTCCACCACAAGCTTGCTGGTGCGGCCGTAGCCGCGTGAAACCACACCAGGACGCCAGCCCTGAGTTTGCAGGTACTGAACCAATGCAATCACTGTGGGGGTTTTGCCTGCACCGCCGACCACCACGTTACCGACAACAATCACAGGAACCGGCAACTGGTGGGATTTCAAAAGCCCCCACGCATAACCCAGTTTGCGCAACGCCATGAGCGCGCCATATATCCAGGAAATCGGCCGCAGCAGCCAAGCGTAAAGCCCGCGGCGCTGTGCAATAGCTTGCCAACGGGCTTGGCGGCCCGCCGATCCCTCACGCGTGGTTGCCATGCCGCTGCGGTTCAGTGTTCAGGGCCTGCCGCTGGCTGCTTTACCACCCGACTGCTGGGTAGCAAAAGTGATTTGTACCAGTCCAGCCCGTCGAGCGGCATCCATCACATTGATCACCGAT
>JAUXXN010000584.1 GCA_030684755.1 Hydrogenophaga sp. | reverse complement strand
GCGCGCCCAGTGTTGCCAGTACAGCGCCACGTCCACCGTGGCGCCGGGCAGCACCTCTTGCAGACCCGGGCGGCTGGTCAGATGCTGTTCGGGCACCATGCCCCAGCCCAGGCCCAGCTCAATGGCGGTTTCAAACGCTTCCACCGCCGGGGCAAAGTGGCGCGGGTAGTTGGGCTGCTTCAGACCAAAGTGCTGGGCCAGAAACGCGTCTTGCAGCGCGTCTTTGCGGTTGAAAATGATGGCCGGGTGCGACAGCAGCTTGTGCGGCGACACCGCGCCAGCGGGCGTGCGGCAGCGCTGGGCCAAGGCGGGCGCGGCCACGCAGCGGTAGCGCATCACGCCCAGCGGCTCGGCCACGCAGCCGCGTATGGGCTCGGCCAGCGTGGTCACGCAGCCGATCACGTCGCCACTTTTCAGCGCGTCGTGGGTGTGGTCCTGGTCATCAATGAGAATTTCAAGCAGCAGGCGGTGGCGCTGCAACACCGGGGCCACGCCGGGCAAAAACCAGCTGGCCACCGAGTCGGCGTTGATCGCCACGCTCAGGCTCTGCCAGCGCACGCCGCCGCGCGCCTCGCTGCCTTGCAGGCCGCTCAGCAAGTCGGCTTCCATCATGCGCACCTGCTTCACATGCGCCAGCAGCGCTTGCCCGGCTGGGGTGGCGCGCACCTGCTTGCCGCGCACCAGCAGGCGCTGGCCCAGCGTTTCTTCCAGCGCCTTGATGCGCAGCGACACCGCCGCCAGCGTGAGCGACAAGGCCTGGGCGGCCGGGCCAAAGCCGCGGTGTTCCACCACGGCGGCCAGGGCTTCAAGTTGGCGTGCGTCGAGCATGTTTTGGTTAATTATTTATTGAGTGATACGAGTTTAATTTACCTTGATTTAAATTAAGTGAAATCTGGAACACACTGCCGGTCATTCGAGCCCGATTCGACCCCCAACAGCCCCGCTCCCGGAGATTTCCATGGTCCTGACCTTCCCCACCTTCACCGCCGGCATGGTGCTCAGCATCTCGCTGATCATGGCCATTGGCCCGCAAAACGCGCATGTGCTGCGCATGGGCCTGCAGCGCCAACACCTGTGGCTCACGGTGGCGGTGTGTGCCCTGGCCGACGTGGTGCTGATTGCCCTGGGCGTGCTGGGGCTGGCCCAGCTGGGCGGCCTGAGCGACAAGATGCTGGGGGCGCTCATCGGTGCGGGCGTGCTGTTTCTCGGCGTGTACGGCTGGCAGGCGTTTCAGCGCTTCCTGAAGCCGCAAGCCCTGCCACTGGCGAACAACGACCAGGACAAGCCCCAGCTGGCTACAGCCCCGGTCACGCAGCGCCAGGCCATCGTGTCGGCGCTCGCTTTTTCGTGGCTCAACCCGCACGCCTGGCTCGACACCGCCGTGCTGATCGGCACCGCCTCGCTGGCCTACGGGCAAGGAAGCACCTCGTTTGGCCTGGGCGCAGCCACGGGTTCGCTGGTGTGGTTCGTGGTGCTGGGCACGGCGGCGTTCTGGCTCGGCCGCCGGCTCAACTCGCTGCACATCTGGCGCGTGCTGGACGGCGCCGTGGCCCTGATGATGTGGGGAACCGCCGGCTGGCTCCTCTCCACACTGATGTAAGCCCATGACCACCACCCGCACCACCACCGCCCCGGTCACCGTCTTCGGCCCAGACTTCCCGTTTGCCTTCGACGACTGGCTGAAGCACCCACAAGGCCTGGCCACCCTGCCCGCCAGCGCGCATGGTACCGAGGTGGCCATTGTGGGGGCGGGCATGGCCGGCCTGGTGGCGGCCTACGAGCTGATGAAGCTGGGCCTGAAGCCGGTCGTTTTTGAGGCCTCGCGCATGGGCGGTCGGCTGCGCTCGCAGCCGTTTGAAGGCGGCCAGGGCGTGGTGGCCGAGCTGGGCGGCATGCGCTTCCCGGCGTCCAGCACGGCGTTCTACCACTACGTGCACTTGCTCGGTCTGCAAACCCAGCCGTTTCCCAACCCGCTCACGCCCGCTGCCGGCAGCACGGTGATTGACCTGGAAGGCCAGACGCACTACGCGCGGTCGCTGGCTGATTTGCCGCCGCTCTTCTCCGAAGTGGCCCAGGCGTGGGCGCAGGCGTTGGACGAGCTGGGTTTTGGCGACTTGCAGCAGGCCCTGCGCGAGCGCGACGTGCCGCGCCTCAAAGCCCTGTGGGACCGGCTGGTGCCGCTGTGGGACGACCGCACGATTTACGATTTCATTGCTCAGTCAGAAGCGTTTTCAAAACTGTCGTTTCGCCACCGCGAGGTGTTTGGCCAGGTGGGTTTTGGTACCGGCGGCTGGGACTCGGACTTTCCCAACACCATGCTGGAAATCTTGCGGGTGGTGCTCACCGGCTGCGACGAAGACCAGCACCTGATCACCGGCGGCGTGCAGCAGGTGCCGCTGGGTCTGTGGGCGCATGCGCCCGAGCACACCACGCACTGGCCGCCCGGCACCTCGCTGGCCAGCCTGCACGGCGGCGCCACGCGTGCGGGCGTCACGGCCATTGCGCGGGCACCGGGCGGCCAGATCGCCATCACCGACACCTGGGGCGCCGTGCGCGAATACGCCGCCGTGCTGGTGACCTGCCAGACCTGGCTGCTCACCACGCAGATTGCGGTGGATGAAAGCCTGTTTTCACAAAAAATGTGGATGGCGCTGGACCGCACGCGCTACATGCAGTCGAGCAAAACCTTTGTGATGGTGGACCGCCCGTTCTGGAAGGACGTGGTCGCCGCCACCGGCCGCGACACGATGAGCATGACGCTCACCGACCGGCTCACGCGGGGCACCTACCTGTTTGACAACGGGCCAGACAAACCCGCCGTGATCTGCCTGAGCTACGCCTGGATGAGCGACGCGCTGAAGATGCTGCCGCACCCGCCACACAAACGCGTGCAACTGGCGCTGGACGCACTGAAAAAGATCTACCCCACGGTGGACATTGCGGGTCACATCGTGGGCGACCCGATCACCATCTCCTGGGAAGCTGACCCGTACTTTCTAGGTGCCTTCAAGGGCGCGTTGCCCGGCCACTACCGCTACAACCAGCGCATGTACGGCCACTTCATGCAAGACGCGCTGCCTGCGGCTGAGCGCGGCATTTTCCTGGCGGGCGACGACGTGTCGTTCACACCCGCCTGGGTGGAAGGGGCGGTGCAAACCTCGCTGAACGCGGTGTGGGGCATCGTCCACCAGCTCGGCGGCCAGTGCCCAGCCGACAACCCGGGCCCGGGCGAGCTGTTTGCAGCCATCGGGCCGGTGGTGTTGCCCGACTGAGCACCCCAGGTGCACCATGCCGACATGCAAACCGACACCTTGACCCTCGCCCTCTGGCAAACGCCCTATACGGGCTCCACCGCCGACGCGCTGCAGCGACTGGACACCACCGCTGCGCAAGCCAGCGCTCAGGGGGCCGACCTGCTCATCACGCCCGAGATGGCGCTCACCGGCTACGCCATTGGCCCTGAGCGCGTGGCCGCGCTGGCGCAGCCGTGCGACGGCCCGCTGGCGCAAGCCGTGGCCGCCATCGCACAGCGCCACGGCATCGCCATGGTCTACGGCTATCCCGAGCACAACCCGAACGGCAAGCCCTTCAATGCGGCCCAGGCCATCGGCCCGGATGGCGTGCGTTTGATGAACACCCGCAAGACCCATTTGTTCGGTGACATGGACCGCGCGCAGTTCAGCGCGGGCGAGACCGCAGCGCAGGTTTTCACCTGGCGCGGCTGGCTGCTGGGCCTGCTCATTTGCTACGACGTGGAGTTTCCCGAAACCGTGCGCGGCCTGGCGCTGCAAGGCGCTGAAGCGGTGCTCGTGCCTACGGCCAATATGGTCCCGTTCGACAGCGTTCAGCGCGTGCTGCTGCCAGCACGGGCACTGGAAAACGGCTTGTATGTGGCCTATGCCAACGCTTGTGGCAACGAGGGCGACCTGACCTATAACGGCCAAAGTTGCGCCATGGGGCCGGACGGGCACGCGCTGTCCCTCGCTGGCTTGGACGAAGGCTTGCTTGTGGCTCAGCTGGGCAAGGCAGCGCTGCAGCACTGCCTGCTCCATTCACAAAGACCCATGCGACGAGCCGACCTCTATGGCCCGCTCTCGACAGGCTGACCGATCAAACTGCCAGAGACCCAGCCGGTGGGCTGGTACAACGCCGTGCACCTCGGGTAGGAAGTGCGCCTGCTGCGACCGCTTGCCGGATGGGCGCGGGGCTCCAGGCGGGTAGCCCGGAGTGGTCGTCAACAGAGTGGGTGCACGTATTGGAGCCTCCAACTCTACTTCTGTCCAATACATAATCACCGACTACCCATCTCGAAATCAGATGGTTAAGACACCCACAAACCGACCTGCACCATGGAACTGCGCCAACTCAAGTACTTCCTGGCCATCGCCGACAGTGGCAGCTTTTCGCGTGCAGCGCAGCGGGTCTTCGTGGCGCAGTCAGCGCTGAGCCACCAAATGGCGCAACTCGAAGGGGAGCTCGGGGCCTCGCTGTTCCAACGCTCGCGGCGCGGCGTGGCACTAACCGATGTAGGCCTGCGTTTTTATCCCCATGCCGTATCGATCTTGAGACAGACCGAAGAAGCCGCGCAATGCGCACGCAGCGGCAACGCCGAGCCCAGCGGCAAGGTGGTTTTCGGCATTCCGCACAGCGTCTCGCAAGCGCTGGCCTTGCCGCTGCTGCGCGCAGTGCGCCAAGCCTTGCCCAAGGTACAGCTGGAATTGACCGAAGAGCTGACCGGCAACCTCACGCCCCAACTGCGAGCCGGCCAGATCCAGCTGGCCGTGCTGTTCGACGACGGCACCTTGTCCGAATTCGCCTGGACACCCATGCTGCGTGAGCGCCTGTACCTGATCGGGCCACCCCAGGCCTCTGCACGCCGCAGCGCGCATGTCACGCTGCGGCAGGCACTGGCGCGACCACTGATCCTGCCAGCCCACCCGCGCGGCGTGCGCCCGCTGATCGAGGCTGCGGCGCAAAGCGTTGGTCTGGCACCACCCAAAACGGTGACTGACATCAGCTCCATCAGCATCCTGCGCACTTCGCTGCTGGCGGGTCTGGGGCAAACGCTGCTGCCCCTGATGCCACTCAAAACAGACCTTGACGCCGGTCTGCTTCAAGCCACGCCGGTGGTGTCACCGCCTCTGGAGCGGGTGCTCGCCCTGTGCAGCTCGCCACACATTCCGCTGTCGACCGCTGCGCAGGCGGTGGCACGGCTGGTGTTGACGGTGGCCGCTCAACTGTGCGACGCCCAAGCTTGGCCGGGGGCGACGCTGGTCACACCAAGCGAAGCGCCGGTCAGGCCTGCTCCCGGGTCCAATAGTCTGCCTGCCCAAAGTGGTGCTTGAGAAAGTCGATCCACAACCGCACCCGCAAAGCCAGATGTTTGCGCTGCGGAAACAGGGCGTAAATGCCGTTGGGTGGGGCGGCGTAGCCGTCGAGCACAGTCACCAAGCGGCCAGCGGCAATGTCGGATTCCACCTCCCAGGTGCTGCGCCACGCAATGCCGTATCCGGCCACACACCATTCGTGCAGCACTTGGCCGTCCGAGCAGTCCAAGGGGCCGCCTAGGCGCAGGTGGACCAGTTCGCTGGCGCCTTCGGTGCCGGGTACGGCAAAAGCCCAGCCCCGGGTTTGTGAGGCGTCGCTGCTGAGCGTGAGGCAGTCAAAGCGGGCCAAGTCGGACGGTATTTGTGGCCGCCCATGGTGTTGCAGGTAGCGCGGCGCGGCCACGCACAGGCGGCGGTTGTCGGCCAAGCGCACGCTGACCAGCGACGAGTCGCTCAGATCGCCCACGCGCACGGCGCAGTCGTAGGCCTCGCCGGCCACGTCCACCACGCGGTCGCT
>JAUXXN010000583.1 GCA_030684755.1 Hydrogenophaga sp. | reverse complement strand
TGCTCAGCCTGATGTGCCTGGCGCGGCCGCTGGCCACGGTGCCGCTCATCGTGGCCCCGGCCATGAACCGCGAGATGTGGGCGCACCCGGCCACGGTCCGCAATGTGGAGCAGCTGCGCGCCGACGGCACCACTGTTCTGGATGTGGGTGTGGGTGACCAAGCCTGCGGTGAAACGGGCGATGGCCGCATGTTGGAGCCCGACGAGCTGCTGTACGAGCTGGTGCGCTTTTTCACGCCCAAGGTTCTGGCTGGCCAACAGGTGCTGGTGAGTGCTGGCCCCACGTTTGAGGCCATCGACCCTGTACGCGGGCTGACCAACCTGTCCAGCGGAAAAATGGGTTTTGCCATTGCCCGTGCCGCACATGAAGCCGGTGCACAGGTCACGTTGGTGGCCGGGCCGGTGAGCCTGCCCACGCCACGCGGGGTGCGGCGCATCAACGTCCAGTCGGCGTTGAACATGCAGGCCGCGCTGAACCAGCACAGCGAAGACGCCACGGTGTTTGTGTCGGCCGCCGCCGTGGCCGACTGGCGCCCCGCCAGCGCGGCCACGCAAAAGATGAAAAAAGACGGATCGGGCGACGTGCCCACCCTGTCGTTCGTTGAAAATCCCGATATCTTGGCCGGCATTGCCGCCAGCGCACGCGCCCAGCGCGGAGCGCTGTTTTGCGTGGGCTTTGCCGCCGAAAGCCACGACCTGCTGGCCCACGCGCAGGCCAAGCGGGCGCGCAAAGGTGTGCCACTGCTGGTGGGCAACATTGGCCCCGATACCTTTGGGCAGGACGACAACGCCCTGCTGTTGGTGGACGAGCGCGGCGCCACCGAACTGCCACGGGCGCCCAAGCTGCACTTGGCGCGCCTGTTGGTAGCAGACATTGCGCGGCGTTTGCCAACCTAATGCCTTAACGCCTACGCACGACTTGTCCTTTGGTTCATTGCAAGGCGTCAACCTGGGGCAAGGAGTTTGATCGGATCACATAAAAAAACCGGCTCAAGGGGGCCGGTTTTTTTTGGGAGTCTGGCGCCATGCGGCAGGCCAATCCAAGATCACTTCAGGTGTGAGTTGATCATCTTGGTCATTTCAAACATCGAAGCTTGGGCCTTTTGGAAGATTTCCTTCAGTTTGGCGTCCGCGTTGATCATGCGGCGGTTCACTGCATCTTGCAGACCGTGCTTCTTGATGTAAGCCCAGACTTGCTTGGTCACTTCGGTGCGTGGCAGGGGTTTTGCGCCCACGATGGCGGCCAGAGCTGCGCTGGGGGTCATGGCCTTCATGAAAGCCGCATTGGGTGCGCGCTTCTTGGCGGGCGCCGCAGTCTCTTTGACTGCTGCCGCTTTCTTGGCTGGAGCAGCGGCTTTTTTCGCCGGTGCTGCGGCTGCTTTGGCTGGAGCCTCTTTTTTCGCGGGTGCGGTTGCTTTCTTTACAGGTGCTGCAGCCGCTTTGGCTGAGGCTGCTTTCTTGGCGGGTGCCACAGCCTCTTTGGCCGGAGCGGCTTTCTTCGCTGGTGCAGCCGCCGTCTTGGCTGGAGCCACTTTTTTCGCGGGTGCTTTTTTCGCAGTTGCCATGGTTGTTTTCCTTCTAGGGGTTGGAATATTCGCCAGTGCAAAAACGTGCTCTCACACCGGTGACTCGGATGCTAATGGAGTTGTATCGCCATTCCAAGGAGGAGAACGTT
>JAUXXN010000581.1 GCA_030684755.1 Hydrogenophaga sp. | reverse complement strand
ATCTGCTTTGGGAGCAGAGGGTCGCGAGTTCGAATCCCGCCGCTCCGACCATCAAAAACAAAAAAGGCCCACACAGTGGGCCTTTTTTCATGGTCTCACCACAGACCTTGTCTGCCCGTAGCTCAACCGGATAGAGCAGCTGCCTTCTAAGCAGCAGGTCGGGGGTTCGAGTCCCTCCGGGCAGGCCAATATTTTTTAAAATCAACAAATTTGATCAAACATCAACTTTGGATGAAGATCTGATTTCCACTGTTTTTATTTGCATTGGCACAGGATGGGCACCGAATAGTACTGAACGTCACCTTTGCCAACCGTAAGAGGCACGAGTTTGGTATCGACACGCCACCTGGTGACAAATGGTTGATGCCGGTTCGCGTGCAGCCGTTGCTATCTGCCGTCACATCTAACCGAGACCAGCATGACAGCCATTGCATCCGAAATTGAGCGCTTCAACCGCCTGAGCGCATCTTGGTGGAACAGCGACGGGCCCATGCGGCCGCTGCATGTGGTCAACGCCCTGCGCCTAGTCTACGTGAACGAGCAGATTCGCCTACATCGCGGTCTTGCCAGCACCGACAACGCATTGGCTGGGCTGCGCATATTGGATGTGGGTTGCGGCGGCGGCCTGCTGTCAGAGCCTCTGGCGCGGATGGGCGCCAGCGTGGTGGGCGTGGACGCATCACCCGGCAACTTGGCTGCTGCCCGCCTGCACGCCGAAGCGCAGGGCGTGGCGGTGGACTACCGGCTGGGCGAGCCGAGCCAAGTGCTGGGCGCCGACGAACGCTTTGACGTGGTGCTTGCGCTGGAGGTGGTGGAACACGTGAGCGACATGCCCGCCTTCGTCGACACCGTGGCCCGCAGCGTAAAACCCGGCGGCCTGCTGTTTGCGTCCACCATCGACCGCACCTGGAAAAGCTACCTCTTCGCCATAGTGGGCGCCGAATACGTGTTGCGCGTACTGCCACGCGGCACACACCAGTGGCAGCAATTTGTACGCCCCACCGAACTCACAGCCGCAGTAGCCCGATCGGGTTTACAGCCAGCCGACCTGCGGGGTATGCGCTACAACCCGCTCAAACACACCGCAGCCTGGTGTGCCGACACCCGTGTCAACTACATCGGGGTTTTTAAAAACACCCAGCGCGGGTAACCGCTGGCCGGCGCCACCGCCCAACTACCCGAGATAAGCGCCCCGACTCGCAACCGACATTGCCCAATCAACGGCAGCAAAGGCTTTTTGACTTGATCACTTGCGCCTTTGCGGCTACGGTGGATACCCCATTAAGGAAATTTGCCATGCGCACCACAGTTCACCCACCCATCCCCTTGCAGGCGCTCAACATGCTCGTCCTTCTGGGCATCATGCTGTGGTTTGTTTCACAACCAAACTTTCAGGCTCTCTCTGCCATCAAGTACGGCCCCACCGATGTGGCCAAAGCCATGCACCTCCAGCCCCGCACCCCACCACCCTTGTTGGACCCCGAGCAAGTCGACATCGGCGTAGAGGAAGCTGAAAGCTTTTGGGATTACTGGCCTCAAAACCAAGGATTTGGCAAAGAATAACTTCCCTTGCTCATCCTGCAGCTGGGAATGCACGGTAGTTCCAGCGGGGCAGGTGTGCATCGAAGACGGTGGATATTTTTTCAGAAAGTCTGCAGCCAGCCTTTTGCCTTTGGCGTAAGCCTCATCAAGCATCTTGGGAACCACCTCAGACTGGTGCTCGTTTTGGCCTTTGCCATAACTGACTGGCGATCTCCACCGTGTGAAACATCTGGCCTAGGCGCCGACTGATCTCGCGGCGCGAAAAATTGTTTTACAGCACGCCCTGGCGCA
The DNA here is from genome assembly GCA_030684755.1 of Hydrogenophaga sp. Classification (GTDB taxonomy): domain Bacteria; phylum Pseudomonadota; class Gammaproteobacteria; order Burkholderiales; family Burkholderiaceae_C; genus Hydrogenophaga. The sequence continues at coordinate 1,223 of JAUXXN010000581.1, read as the reverse complement.
TCGGGTCTCCTGCCGTGAACTCGGCCAGCAGCACGCATAAACTCTCCTCCAGGCTCGATGTGCTGTGTATCAATGGCTTGCGCCCACCGCTTTTTTTCGAACCCGGCTTCGCGCGGGATCGTCGGACAGCGACAGGTCTACTAGGCCCCGGCGCTCCGTGTTGTTCCGTGTAGACATTCTTGAATTTTTTGTGCCTTTCCGACTTGATCGAAAACCTCGGGTAACGGCAGACTTTGATCAGGATTGGGAAGTTTTTACTGGTTACATGCTAATCGCATGTTTTCTGGTTGCCAACACTCCCCTTGATCCATCCCATATCGTGAATCACCGCACGGTTGTTGCCGTCCTGACGGGAGAATTTAAGGGTTTTCACCCATCGTCAACCCAAAAAATATGAACTATATTGCAAATAATGCAATAAAGATCAACAGCAAACTCAAAATCCTGGTTGAGTCCAAAAAATACCAACAACTTCAAATATGCCGCAAAAGCCGTTAAAACGGATTTTCAACTGAAAAAATCGGCATGGAGATGTATTACTGATGGACGGACTGGACATCAGTGTTTTTGAAGAGCATGCACTATACATCATCCATATCTCCTCTTACGGTTCGAGCGATAAGCCTGACAACGCTACAGCAGCATACGAATCACTGGCGCAGTCGCACAGGTTCATGGGCATGGTTCCGCCATTGGCTACCGATTTCATCGGAGGCCCACTGGTGCTGAAGGCCTACAGGTGACTCCCAGCCTGCGCATGGAATCTATTATTTTTCACACATAAATATTTTAGACCTGAAGTACGGGTAATTCACTATCCACAAACGCACCCGACACGCCTACATTGACCCGCTGACCGACAACCCCAACTAGGAGACTCTGACCATGACCACCCGCCGTTTTGTTCTTACCCGCAGCGCTGCCGTGATTGGCGCCGCATCCTCTGGCTTGCTGCTGCCGCAAATCGTGCGAGCTCAGTCCGACAAAGTGCGCGTGGGCTTCATGCTGCCCTACACTGGCACATTTGCGCAGCTAGGAGTGGCCATTGAAAACGGCTTCCGCATGGCCTTGAACGAGCAAGGCGGAAAGCTCGGTGGCCGTGACGTTGAATTCTTCAAAGTAGACGACGAATCCAACCCCGCCAAGGGCATCGAAAACGCCACCCGCCTGGTGCAGCGCGACAAGGTGGATGTGCTGGTGGGCACGGTGCATTCGGGCGTTCA
>JAUXXN010000578.1 GCA_030684755.1 Hydrogenophaga sp. | reverse complement strand
ATCTGGAAACGGAATGAGGGCTGGCAGCGCTGCGCTTCAATGTCCGTGGTCGTGCAACCGCGCTCCCACATGCACCTCGCCCCGGGCTTCGGCCAGCTCCACCTGACGCTGGCGCTCGGCCAGGTGGGCTTTTTCTTCGGGGGTGCGTTTGTCGTGGCATTGCGGGCAGCTCACGCCTTTGACGTAGTGCGGCGACGCCTTGTCCTCGGCGCTCAGGGGCCAGCGGCACGAGCGGCACAGGCCGTAGGGGCCGGGTTGCAGGCCGTGGCCCACGCTCACGCGTTCGTCGAACACAAAGCACTCGCCTTCCCAGGTGCTTTGCTCGGGTGGAATTTCTTCCAGGTATTTCAGGATGCCGCCTTCCAAGTGGTACACCTCGTCAAAACCGTGCATTTTCATGAGCGCGGTGGACTTTTCGCAGCGAATGCCACCGGTGCAAAACATGGCCACCTTGGGTTTTTTCGGCCCTTGCAACTCGGGTTGGGCGTCCAGCCAGGCGGGCAGTTCGGTGAAGGTTTTGATGTTGGGGTTGATGGCGCCTTTGAACGTACCGATGACCACTTCGTAATCGTTGCGGGTGTCGATCAGCACCACGCTCGGGTCGGCCAGCAAGGCGTTCCAGTCTTGCGGCTTCACGTACTGGCCCACGGTTTTGTTCGGGTCCAGTTCGGGCACGCGCAGGGTAACGATTTCTTTCTTCAGCCGCACTTTCATGCGCAAAAACGGCGGTTTGTTGGCCCAGGCTTCTTTGTGTTGCAGGGTGGCCAGGCGCGGGTCGGCGTGCAGGTGGGCCAGCACGGCGCGCACGCCAACTTCTGGTCCGGCGATGGTGCCGTTGATGCCTTCGCTCGCCAGCAGCAGCGTGCCTTTGACCTGGTTGGCTTCGCAGAGCGCCTGCAAAGGCTGGCGCAGGGCCTGGTAGTCGGGCAGGTCCACAAACTTGTAGAGCGCGGCGGTGAGGTAACGCGCTGGCGGGGTGTCGGTGGGTGACATGGTGGTGGAGGCTGAGGGGTGATTAGTCACAGAAGTCATAGGGGAATTATCCTCCGCCCGGTTTGGGTTGTTCCAGCTATGTCCGGCTAGGTTTCGCTCCGGCTACCGACATCAAATCGGCTCCACACACGACAAATCAGGCTGCTCAAGCCACTGCGCAAACTCGTCGGCCAGTTGCTGGCTGGCGGCGGTGGCGCCTTGCCAGGCTTTCATGCGCCCGGCCAAGTCTTGGCCGTAGTGGGTGAAGTCGTTGCGGTCGGGCAGCTTGCCGTTGGGCAGGGTTTTCACCCAGGCGGGGTCGGGTGCCAACAGCAGCATGTTGTCCAGCGCCGGGCTGGCGCGGTGGCGGCGCTTCCACACCTTGTCCAGCCAGCCGGGCACCACGGCCTGCTGAAAATGCGGGTACAGCACGATGGGCGCGCTGGCGGGCGGCTGGTAGCACAGATGCAGGTGGTAGTCGGTGATGCCGCCGTCCCAATACGCCCCCGGCGGTGCGCCCGCAATGCCGTGCACCGCACGCAGCGCAAACGGAATGGAGCAACTGGCCTGCAAGGCGTCCATGAAGTTGTGGCTGTTCAGTGGCACTTCGCGGGTGCGAAAGTCCTGCGTGCCAAACGGCAAAACCGCCGCCTGACCGGTGGCACTGTGCGAAGAAAACACCACCCGCTCCAGCCACGCCCCCAGCGCCTTGCGGTGCACAGCGTTGGCGGCAAACGCACCGGCATAACCCAAAGGCGTGCGCAGCGGCCCTTCTTGCGCCAACACATGGCGGCCACGCGATGCCACCAGATGCAGCAAAAAACGCGGTTGGCTCAGCACCTCTTGCACGCGCCCGCCGTAAAACTGCTGCAGGCTGTGTCCAAACTGCTCGCTCACTTGGTTGGCCGATGGCCGCTTTTCACCCGGGCGCAGTTCGTAGTGCTGCGCAATGTAGTCGCGCTCCAGCCGCTCAAAGGCCGCTACGGAATCGTTCAAACACGCCGTGGCCATGCGCCAGGCGCCAATGGACGCGCCTACCAAGTGCACCGGCTGCTGGCTCTGCGGCAACCACTGGCCAAAAATAAAGCGATCCAGCGGCCCAAGAATCAACCCCTTCGGCCCGCCCGCTGCGGCGGGAATGATGCCCACGTCTTGCGGGCGCAGGCCGTGCTGTTGCAAGTGTCGGCGTGCCTGGGGACCGGCGTACAGGCGCAGGGCTCGGGGTGTAGATGGCATGGGGGCAGGTTAAGGCTTAGCAGCCATTCTCATGTTGAACCACGCGCAGAGCCCCCACCCCAACC
>JAUXXN010000116.1 GCA_030684755.1 Hydrogenophaga sp. | reverse complement strand
CGGCGCTGGCGATGACGCTGCCAGCGGGCGCCACGAAGGCCTCCCGCACTTTGCGGCCTTCGGGCGTGCGGATGGGAATGTTTTGCAGGTTGGGCTCGTTGCTGGAGAGCCGCCCGGTGACGGCCACGGCTTGCGCGTAGTGGGTGTGCACGCGGCCGGTACGCGGGTGGGCCAGTTGGGCGAGTTTGTCGGTGTAGGTGCCTTTGAGTTTGGACAGGCTGCGGTGCTCCAGCAGTTTGGCGGGCAGGGGGTAGTCTTCGGCCAGTTTTTCCAGCACCTCTTCGTCGGTGCTGCGGGCGCCTGTGGCGGTTTTCTTGATGACGGGCAGGCCGAGTTTGTCAAAGAAGATTTCGCCCAGCTGTTTGGGGCTGGCCAGGTTGAACGGCTGGCCTGCAATCTCATACGCCTCTTGTTCCAGCGCGTGGATGCGCGAGCCGATGTCGTGGCTTTGTTTGGCCAGCGTGGGCGCGTCGATCAGAACGCCGTTGCGCTCAATGCGGTACAGGGCTTCGCTGCTGGCAATTTCCAGTTCGTAGATGAAGCGCAGCTTGGCGTCGGCCTGCAATTGCGGCCACAGCACGCGGTGCACGTCCAGCGTCTGGTCGCTGTCTTCGCACGAATACTCGGCGGCTTTGGGCACGTCCACCTGGGCAAACGGGATTTGGTGCGCGCCTTTGCCGCACAGGTCTTCATAGGCAATGCCGCTGCGGCCCAGGTGGCGTTCGGCCAGGCTGCTGAGGCCGTGGGGTTTGTGCACTTCCAACACGTAGCTTTGCAGCATGGTGTCGTGCACATAGCCCTGCACTTCAATGCCTTGGTTGGCGAAGACGTGGCGGTCGTATTTGATGTGTTGGCCGAGCTTGTGGTGGGCCGGGTTTTCCAGCCAGGGTTTGAGCTGGGCCAGCACTTCGTCGAACGGGAGTTGTTCGGGCGCGTCGGGGCCGTCGTGGCGCAGGGGAATGTAGGCGGCTTGGCCGGGCATCACGCTGAAGCTGATGCCGACGATCTCGGCGCGCATGGCGTCGAGCGAGGTGGTTTCGGTGTCCACGGCCACCAGGTCGGCGGCTTGCAAGCGGGCCAGCCAGGTGTGGAAGGCTTCCCAGGTGAGGATGGTTTCGTATGTGGTGGAGCTGCTTTCCCCGATGGGTGGGGAGTCGGGTTCGGTTGCTGGTTCTGAAAACAGGTCGTCGGTGGGGCTGGAAGGCGGGGAGCCCCTCACCCCAGCCCTCTCCCCAGAGGGGCGAGGGAGTGAAGACACCAGTTCGGCTGCGGTGCGAGGTTGTGAAGACGCTACCGCCTGGGCCAGGCCTTTGAAGCCGTAGGTTTCGTAGAAGGTTTTGAGCGGTGCGGTTTGTGGCTGACCCAGGCGGATGGCTTCGAGCGAAGGCAGGTCTGGCACCCAGCCGTTCAGGTCGCAATCGGTCTTGATGGTGAGCAACTGGCGGCCGGTGGGCAGCCAGTCCAGGGCTTTACGCAGGTTCTCGCCCACGGCGCCCTTGACCTGGTCGGCCTGGGCCATGAGTGCGTCCACTGAGCCGTATTCCTGTAGCAGCTTGACGGCGGTCTTGGGGCCGACCTTGTGCACGCCGGGCACGTTGTCCACCGTGTCGCCCACCAGCATCTGGTAGTCCACCATCAAGCGGGCAGGCACGCCGAATTCAGCTTCCACACCGGCCAGGTCGCGCACCTTGCCACTCATGGTGTCGATGATGGCGATGTGCTCGTTCACCAGTTGCGCCAGGTCTTTGTCGCCGCTGGAGATAACCACTTCAATGCCCTGCTGGGCGGCGATGACGGCCAGGGTGCCGATGACGTCGTCGGCCTCTACGCCGGGCACGTCCAGCACCGGCCAGCCCATGAGGCGCACCACCTCGTGTATGGGTGCGATTTGGCTGCGCAGGTCGTCCGGCATGGGGCTGCGCTGGGCCTTGTATTCAGGGTAGATGGCGTCGCGAAAGGTGGGGCCTTTGGCGTCGAACACACAGGCACCGTAGACCGAGGGAAAGTCTTTGAGCAGCTTTTGCATCATGTTGATCAGGATGCGGATGGCGCCGGTCTTAAACACCGTGCCGTCGGGCAGGGTGGTGCTCATGGATTCACCGCCGGCAAAGAAGGCGCGGTAGAGGTAGCTGGAGCCGTCCACCAGCAGCAAGGTGGGGCGGCGGGCGGCGGCGGGCGGGGCGCTGGGCGGGGTGTGGGGCGTGGGTTCTTCGGACATGGCGCCATTGTGGGGGATGGCGGCGCTGGCGCCGGGCCGGCTTGCCTCCAATTGGGCATGCACTTGACTTTGCGTCTG
>JAUXXN010000570.1 GCA_030684755.1 Hydrogenophaga sp. | reverse complement strand
AGTCGCCGGCTTCATTCCCGGTGATAGGGGTGGTTCGCGTTGACGGACCAGGCGCGGTAGAGCTGCTCAATCAAGAGCACCCGCACCATAGCGTGCGGCAGGGTGAGGTCTGAGAGGCGAATGCGCTGGTGTGCAGCCGTCCGAAAAGCGGGTTCCAGTCCGTCGGGCCCGCCAATCACCAGCGCCACGTCACCGCTGTCCAGCTGCCATTGCTCCAGCTGTTGCGCCAGTGCCTTGGTGGTGAGCGTGGTGCCGCGCTCGTCCAGCACCACCACGCGGCAGCCACGCGGCAGTACCGCCTGAATGCGTTCGCGCTCGGCGGCGAGCAGCGTGTCCAGCGTTTTGGAGCCACGCGGCTCGGTCTTCACCGTTTTGAGCTCCACCCGGAGCTCGGGTGGAAAGCGCTTGGCGTAATCGTCGTAGGCGGTCTGGGCCCAGTCGGGGACCCGTTGCCCGACTGCGACGATCAGCAGCTTCATGCCTTTTTCTTGGCGGCCGGTTTGGCTGCGGCTTTGGGGGCACTCTTGGCTACAGGCTTGGCGGCCGCTTTGGGTGCTGTCTTGGCTGCCGTTTTGGTGGCCGTTTTGGCGGTAGCGCGGGGCTTGTTCACCACCAGTTTTTGCAGCGTGGCCTTGGGCTGTGCAGCGGCACCGGTGGCCGTCTTGCGAGCAGCGGGGGTTTTCTTGGCGGCCGTGGTTTTCACGGCTGCCGTCTTGGTGGCGGGTTTGGCCGTTGCCTTGGTACCCGTTTTCACCGCAGGCGTTTCGGCTGCGGTCTTGGCGGCCGATTTGGCGGCCGTGCGAGCCACTGTCTTGGCTGCGACCGCTTTGACAGGGGCCGCAGCCTTGCGCTTGCTGGTTTTGGCGGCGGGTTTTTCGGCCACGGCGGGCTTGGGGGCACCGTGCTTCAGCCGTACTGGCGTGGCGCCCCAAATTTCTTCCAAACGGTAGTACTGGCGAATGACAGGCTGCATCACGTGAACCACGGCGGCACCGCAATCCACAATGATCCATTCCCCGTTCTCTTCGCCCTCAATGCGTGGCTTGTCAAAGCCGACTTCACGCACGGCATCGCGCACGCTGGCAGCGAGTGCCTTGGTTTGGCGGTTGGATGTGCCGCTGGCCACAATCACGCGCTCAAACAAGGGCGAGAGCTTTTCCGTGTTGAAGACCACGATGTCCTGGGCCTTGACGTCCTCGAGTCCATCGACGATGGCCCGTTGAAGTTTTTGGATGTCTTTTTTGGCGGTGGTTTCGCTGGTCATGAATGCTTCTGGTAAAGGTAATTGTGTGAAATATAGCCTGCGACGGCCTCGGGCACCAAAACGTCGAGCGCGCCATTGCGGCTGATGGGTCGTTCCACGTGGGCACGCACCGCCGTGGCACTGATGTTTTTGAGTGGCATGTGCAACCGTTCAAAGGGCAAATCGACGCTGGACAGGTCCATTTCTTGGACCTGATCCAACGCGCCGTCCGCCCCAACGTTGGTGGCTCGGTTGGCCACCGCCAAGGTGGCTTGCTCCAAGACTTCAGGCCAACGCACCCAGCTTTTGAAGGCCAACAGTTGGTCAGCACCGAGCACCAGAAAGAGCTTGGCGCCGGGGTATTCGCCAGCCAGCTCACACAAAGTGTCGGCTGTGTAACTGGGCCCCTGGCGTTGGATTTCGCGCACATCCAGCCGAGTGCGGGGCAAATCACCAAACGCCAACCCGCACATGGCCAGCCGGTGCTCGGCGGGTGTCAGCACCCGCGATTTGTGCCACGCCTGCCCCGTGGGCAAGATGTGCAACACGTCGAGTTTCAACTGGTTCAGTGCCGCTTCGGCCAGGGCGAGGTGCGCCCAGTGCGGGGGATCAAACGCGCCGCCAAAGATGCCCACGCGCAGGCGCTGGGCACATACAGTAGGCACGCCCTCTACCGTGGTGTCTGTTGTCGCGCGGCTCAAATCCAGTCCTTGCGCACCAAGAACTCCTTGTACAAGCGGTCTTCTTGGGTGCCTTTTTTACTTTGTCGGTTGTAGGCCCAGCTCACCAGCGGAGGCATGGACAACAAAATGGACTCGCTTCGCCCACCCGATTGCAGTCCGAAGTGGGTTCCCCGGTCCCAGACCAAGTTGAACTCCACATAGCGGCCACGCCGATACAACTGAAAACTGCGCTCGCGCTCGCCATAAGGCATGCTCTTGCGGCGATCGACAATGGGCAAGTAGGCATCTAGAAAGGCATCACCTACCGAAGTCATCATGGCAAAACTGCTGTCGAAACCCAGTTCAGAAAAGTCATCAAAAAAAACACCGCCAATGCCGCGCTGTTCGTCCCGGTGCTTGAGGTAGAAATACTCGTCGCACCAGGTTTTGAAGCGGGGATATTTGTCCACGCCGAACGGGTCCAGGGCATTTTTGCAGATGGTGTGGAAATGCACCGCATCTTCCTCAAACCCGTAATAAGGCGTCAGGTCCATGCCACCACCGAACCAGCACACCGGGTCACCAGCAGCCGGGGTCGCGGCAATCATGCGCACATTCATGTGCACCGTGGGCACATACGGGT
>JAUXXN010000552.1 GCA_030684755.1 Hydrogenophaga sp. | reverse complement strand
AGTCGCGCAAGGCCATGCGCAATGCGCTCAAGCGTATCCAGAACGGCGACTACGCCAAGATGTTCATCCAGGAAGGCCGCCTGAACTATCCATCCATGACCGCTCGCCGCCGCAACACCGCCGACCACCAGATCGAAGTGGTGGGTGCCCAGTTGCGCGCCATGATGCCCTGGATCGCCAAGAACAAGCTGGTGGACCAGACCCGCAACTGATTTTTTCTAGCCACCACAGCACCGGCCTGGTTCGCCAGCCGCCGGTGGCCGCAAACAAAGGCCACTTCGGTGGCCTTTGTTGTTGGCGGTAACAGCTTATTGCTGGCTTACACTGGTGGTTTATCGGTTTGGCGGCGGTGTCACCTTTCTGTGCCGCCGTTCGACCGGACTTTGCAGAGGATGACATGCTCGACGGATCGGACCCTAACGTGCCTCAAAACGAAGTGTTGCGCAGACCGCGCAAGGGCATTTATATGCTGCCCAACATGATCACGCTGGCGGCGTTGTTCGGCGGCTTTTATGCCATCGTCATGGCCATCAATGGCCGCTATGACCAAGCCACGTTGGCGATTTTTCTGGCCATGGTGCTCGACAGCCTTGATGGTCGTGTGGCCCGCATGACCAACACCCAAAGCGCTTTTGGTGAGCAAATGGACTCGCTGTCCGACATGGTGTCCTTTGGCGCCGCGCCCGCCCTGATTGCTTATACTTGGGCTTTGGATGGTTTGGGCCGCTGGGGCTGGATTGCCGCCTTTGTCTACTGCGCTTGTGCCGCTCTGCGCTTGGCGCGCTTCAACGTCAACACCGGTGTGGTGGATAAGCGCTACTTTCAGGGTTTGCCCTCTCCCGCTGCAGCAGCGCTTGTGGCTGGCTTTATTTGGCTGGCTACCGAATACGGCTTCAAAGGCGTCGAACTAATGTGGCCTATGTTTGGCTTGACACTGTACGCGGGGCTCACCATGGTCACCAACGTACCGTTTTACAGCTTCAAAGACCTGAGTCTGAAAAAAAGTGTTCCCTTTGCCGCCATCGTCTTGGTGGCGCTGGGCATTGCGGTCATCAACATCGACCCGCCGGCGGTTTTGTTTGCGCTCTTTGTGCTCTACGGTGTGTCGGGCTATGCGGTGTACTTTTGGCGCAAAGCCAAAGGGCGGCAGACCAGTGTTATCAGCACCTCCACCGATGAGCCGGATGAGCGCGGGCTTCACGAGTAATTTTTCATCATCGCAACCATGGTTTCTCTCTATGACTTGGGAGTGGCCTTTGTGATACATTGTTATCCATGAAACAGATTTCTCTCTCACTGCTACTGGGTGTCCTTAACGGGCAATCTTGGTAACGCGCGAGTGATTTCCAACAACGGCCCGTTTGCACCTGCAACGGGCCGTTTGTTTTTGGGTTGCGGGTTTTTAAAAAGTGGTCGTTGGTGCCACGTACCGGAGATTTGATATGAGCGACAAACTGATCATTTTTGACACCACCTTGCGCGATGGCGAGCAGTCCCCTGGCGCTTCCATGACAAAAGACGAGAAGCTGAGGATTGCGCGCCAGCTGGAACGCCTTCGAGTGGATGTGATCGAGGCTGGTTTTGCGGCCAGCTCTAACGGAGACTTTGAGTGCGTTCAAGCCATTGCCAACACCATCAAGGAGTCCACGGTTTGCTCTCTGGCCCGGGCCAACGACCGGGATATTTCCCGTGCCGCCGAAGCGCTGAAGGGCGCACAGCGTGCCCGCATCCACACCTTCATTGCCACCAGTGCCCTGCACATGGAGAAGAAGCTGCGTATGTCGCCCGATGAGGTGTTTGAACAGGCCAAGCAGTCGGTGCGCTTTGCTCGCAACCTGGTGGATGACATAGAGTTCAGCCCGGAAGACGGCTACCGAAGCGATATGGACTTCTTGTGTCGGGTGCTCGAAGCCGTCATTAAGGAGGGTGCCACAACACTGAATATTCCCGACACGGTGGGTTATGCCATTCCCGAGCTCTACGGTGAGTTCATCCGTACCCTGCGCGAGCGCATTCCCAACTCAGACAAGGCCATTTGGTCGGTTCACTGCCACAACGACCTTGGCATGGCGGTCGCCAACTCGCTGGCCGGCGTGAAAATTGGCGGGGCACGTCAGGTTGAATGCACCATCAACGGTTTGGGTGAGCGCGCGGGCAATTGTTCGCTGGAAGAAGTTGTGATGGCCGTGCGCACCCGGCGCGACTATTTCAACCTTGATGTGGGAGTGGACACGACCCAGATCGTGCCAGCCAGCCGCATGGTCAGCCAGACAACCGGCTTCGTGGTTCAGCCTAACAAGGCCGTTGTGGGCGCCAACGCCTTTGCCCACGCCAGCGGTATTCACCAGGACGGCGTTCTCAAAGCGCGTGACACCTACGAAATCATGCGAGCTGAAGACGTGGGCTGGGCGGCCAACAAAATCGTGCTGGGCAAGCTCAGTGGGCGCAATGCGTTTAAGCAACGCTTGCAGGATCTGGGCATTGAGATGGAATCCGAGGGCGAGATCAACACCGCCTTTGCCGCCTTCAAAGAACTGGCCGACCGTAAAAGCGAGATATTCGACGAAGACATCCTCGCGCTGTGCAGCGATGAAAGTGTGACGGCCGAGAAAGAGCAGTATGGCTTGGTCTCGTTGTCGCAGCACAGCGAAACCGGCGAGCGTCCTCATGCCAAGATTGTGTTCACCAATAGCGGCAAAGAAGTGGTTTGCGAGTCCGACGGCAACGGCCCTGTTGACGCCTCCTTGAAGGCTATCGAGAGTCAGCTGAAAAGCGGTGCAGAGATGGTTCTCTACTCGGTCAACGCCATCACCAGCGGCTCTACCGAAAGCCAAGGTGAGGTGACGGTGCGCTTGCAGCACGGTGGACGGGTGGTAAACGGCGTGGGTGCTGATCCCGATATCGTTGTGGCATCAGCTAAAGCCTACCTCAGCGCGCTCAACAAGCTGCAAAGCAAGTCAGATCGTGTTTCTGCGCAAGGATAAAAGCTTTATAAATCAATGACTTGTGTAAATGTTGTGATGTAGAGGCTGGAAAAAAGAATTTTCTCCTGCATTTATTTAGCAATATTACACAAGCATTTGATATTGCTAGTTTTTTCGTTTTGCCTATACTCCTGTTAAGCACAATCCCGTTGGCTGGAGTTGACACATGAATTTTTGCGCAAATCGCTTTTTGAAAGCCATTCGTCTCGCTTCCGCCTTGGCACTATCGGCTGCGCTTGCCACGCCCTCTTTGGCTTTGGCGACCGCAGAGAAAAAGCTGGTTAAAAAAGCACCTACGGGGCAGGTTGCCACCAAAAAACTAACTTCGGCACAGAAAGCGGTGGTCGCTAAGACGCCGAGCACCAACAAG
>JAUXXN010000548.1 GCA_030684755.1 Hydrogenophaga sp. | reverse complement strand
CTGCTGCGCGAACTCGACCGCATGGAGTTTTATTGCTACGAAACGCGTGAAATGGTGCGCGCCAAGCACCGGCCACTGGTATTCATTACCTCGAACAACGAAAAGGAACTGCCCGACGCGTTTTTGCGCCGCTGCTTCTTTCACTACATCAAGTTTCCCGACGCAGAGACCATGCAGCGCATCGTGGACGTGCACTTCCCCGACCTCAAACAGGAGTTGCTGGCTGCGGCCATGAAGACCTTTTTTGACGTGCGCAACCTGCCGGGTCTGAAAAAAAAGCCGTCCACCAGCGAACTGCTGGACTGGCTCAAGCTGCTGATGGCCGAAGACATTCCATTGGCGGCCCTGCAAAGCGCCGACAGCAAGGTCAGCATTCCGCCACTGGTAGGCGCCTTGCTCAAAAATGAGCAAGACACCACGCTGTTCGAAAAGCTGGTGTTCATGAACCAGCGCAACCGCTGAAAGTCAGCGCGATGGCGTTCGTCGAACCCGTCGTCTTGCGCGCCAACGGCATCGCTCTGGTGCCGCTGTCACCCGATCACGAACAGGGTCTGCGCGCCGCCGCCGCCGATGGCGCACTGTGGGAACTGCGCGTGACCTCGGTGCCCGAACCCGAACAAACCAGCGCCTACATAGAAACCGCGTTGCACATGCGCGCCGAAGGCAGCCGTTTTGCCTTCGCCGTGACCGATGAAGCCAGCGGCAAAGTGCTCGGCTCCACCAGTTACCACGACATCCTTCCAGCCGTTAAACGGGTTGAAATTGGCTGGACCTGGTACGCCAAAAGCGTGCAGCGCACCCATGTCAACACCACCTGCAAACTGCTGATGATGGAACACGCCTTCGACACCCTGGGCTGCCCTGTGGTGGGCTGGCGCACCGACAATTTCAACTTCGCTTCTCAAAATGCCATCGAGCGTTTGGGCGCGAAAAAAGACGGTGTAATCAGAGGCCACGCGCTGCGCCGCGACGGCACCGTGCGCGACACGGTGATGTACAGCATGCGCGCAGGCGAATGGCCCGAGGCCAAGGCGGAGTTGCTGTATTTGTTGGGGCGGCAAGGCGGACAAGGGCCTGCGTAATGGGCTTGTTTCATTGAAATTTTCAAACTCCGAAGTCAGGGTCCGGCTGTGCGCGCGAAAACGATCCTTCAAGGACTGAAGACATGGTGGATGCTGCTCGTGCCTGCGGCATTTGCGCTGGGTGCCGTGCTGGCCTATGCCATGGCTTTTTCGCAACTGCCCGCCACCGAAGACCCGGGCGCATGGGGAACGTTTGGCGACTTTCTGGGCGGGCTGCTCAACCCGCTGGTGTCTACCTTGACTTTGTTCGTGGCGGCCAGCGTTTGGAAGCTGCAACGGGAAGAGCTGGCACTGACACGCAAGGCGCTTGAGCAAACCCAGCTGGCCATGGAAGAACAGGCGAAAACTGCCGAACAGCAGCGGCAGGAGCAGCGGTTTTTTGATTTGCTGAATGTGTACTACCAGACAGTCAATGTCATTTCCTATACGCGTCTGACCACCAAAGGAGTTGAACGCGGCTATCGCGACTACAACGGCAAAGCGGCAATGGCTGCTTGGCTAAGGAACGCATTGGAACTGCACGATTTCGTGCTGAATCGAGGCAGTGTCGGCACCAACAACGACCCTACCGACCATGCAGACGAAATCCAGCATATGGATCGAATGTTCGTAAATTGGCAGGACTACGAAGCGCGGGAATATTTCGACTCCTACTTCAGAGTAGTCAGTCACCTGCTCGCTGAAGTAAAAGGGTTACTCGGGGAGCAACACCATCGCTATGTCGTGTTGTTTCGTTCACAGCTGAGTAAGTCAGAACTGGTGCTACTGGCCTATCACTTCTGGCTTGATCCCGAGAGCAAACAGTCATTGCTGTTTGCTGAGACCTACGCCCTTTTGCAAGACCTGGACAGAGGGGATTTAAGAACCGAGCTGGAGAAGGAATTCGGGTACTTCTTGTTTGGTTTACGCACATCAGAGAAGCAAGAAGTCCTTGCTTCAACGGATACCGGCTCCCCGGAGATTGGCAGCTCAGCTTCAAAGGACACCCCGCCTCGTGTTTGACACCCTCCAATCCCAACCCGAAGGCAAAACGCTGGAGTTCAAGCGCGACCTCTCCAGCCCCAAGCCCTTGCTCAAAACCCTGGTGGCCTTTGCCAACACGGCAGGCGGGCGGCTGGTGGTGGGGGTGGACGACCTGCGCCAGGTGGTGGGCGTGGCGCAGCCGCTGGACGACGAAGAGCGGCTGTGCAACCTCATTGCCGACAGCATTGCCCCACGCCTGGTTCCGCAGATTGAACTCATCACCGTGCAAGGCCAAACCCTGCTGGTGGTGGAGGTGTACGTCAGCGGCTCGCGGCCCCACTGGCTCAAATCCGAAGGGCCAGAGCACGGCGTGTACGTCCGCCTGGGCTCCACCAGCCGACAGGCCGACACGCAACTGATTGAAGAACTGCGCCGCAACGCCCAAGGCGTGGCTTTTGACGAAATGGCCATGCCCCACCTGACGGTGGATGATCTGAACTTGGCCACTGCCCGCCAACTGTTCCAAGGCATCAGCCCGCTGGACGAACAAGCCATGCGCACCTTGAAGCTGCTCACGCAAACCCAAGGCCGCTGGGTGCCCACCCAAGGCGCGGTGCTGCTGTTTGGCAAAGAGCGCCGCATGCACTTCTCTGATGCGTGGGTGCAATGTGGCCGCTTTGTGGGTACCGATAAAGCTGCGATTTTTGACCACCTCGACATCCACGAACCCCTGCCCCAAGCGGTGGACAGCATCATGCTGTTTCTGAAAAAACACGCCATGCGTGGTGCCGACTTTTCGGAGGTGCGGCGCAAAGACGTGTGGAGCATTCCGCTCACGCTGCTGCGCGAGGCTGTCATCAACGCCCTGGTGCACACCGATTACTCGCAGCGCGGTGCGCCCATCCGCATTGCTTTTTTTGACGACCGCATTGAAATTGAAAACCCCGGCACCCTGGTGCCGGGCCTGACGCTGGATGACATGCGCCAAGGCGTGTCCAAAATCCGCAACCATGTGCTGGCCCGTGTGTTCCGCGAACTCAACCTGATCGAGCAATGGGGCAGCGGTGTGCGCCGCATCTTCCGCGCAGCGCAAGAACTCGGCCTGCCAGAGCCACAGATCATTGAACTGGGACTTCGTGTGCGGGTGGTGGTGCATTTGG
>JAUXXN010000541.1 GCA_030684755.1 Hydrogenophaga sp. | reverse complement strand
GGCGACTGGCCGCGTCAATAATTCGAAGTTTTGACGCTCTTCCCCCGGCAGAGGGTTTGCCTGTCTTGCCCCACCATCGCGATCAATGCCCGTTTTCTCACAACGCGGCTGTGTTGTTTCCCCTGCTGCTGCCGATGCCCCTGCCGTGGCTCGTGCGCCGGATCTGGCTTGGTGTTACCCAACACCGCGCTGGCTCCGGGTGATTCAGTTGGGCACCCCGGCGCTTGGGGCTGCCACTTTGTTTTTCGGGCGTTTTCAGGTTTTTCGGCTGTTGCTGCAAGTCCTTGCCCACTGATATTTTTGATGATTCATACGACCACTATCACGACAACGAAGAGTCTTTCTCCTCTCACTTTGGGCAAATACC
This sequence comes from Hydrogenophaga sp., assembly GCA_030684755.1. Classification (GTDB taxonomy): domain Bacteria; phylum Pseudomonadota; class Gammaproteobacteria; order Burkholderiales; family Burkholderiaceae_C; genus Hydrogenophaga. The sequence goes on along the minus strand of JAUXXN010000541.1, from coordinate 1,525 downwards.
GCATCGCGGCTTGCCCGCGCCCACTGCCATGCGGGCGCTTCGCCGCACAGGTGTCTATTGCCAGTGGACGCGGCAGCGCCTCCACCGCCCGTGTGATGCGCTTTGTTGACGATTTCTCGACCCACGATGCTGCGGCAAAATACGCTGTTGCTCAAGGCATTGACTGGGTGAATGACACGCTGCGCACGCATGCGCGTCCGAACCTTGCGGCGCAGGTGCCGTCACCCCAAATCTGTATTTGAAAAGGAGCCTCCTATGGCCAAAGAAGATCTGATCGACATGATGGGTATCGTCAACGAGGTGCTGCCCGACACGCGTTTTCGCGTGACGCTGGACAACGGACACCAGCTGATTGCCTATTCGGCAGGCAAGATGCGCAAGAACCACATCCGCATCTTGGCCGGCGACCGTGTGTCGCTGGAACTGTCGCCTTACGACCTGAGCAAGGGCCGTATCAACTTCCGCCACATCGAAGGCCGCGGCCCGATGGTGCCGCGCAAGCCACGCTGAGTTCACCCTTTAGCCTGTTTTTGAATTCGCCCAGGCTGCGCCCGCGTAAGCGCTGCCTGGGATGGCGCCTCATGTCATTGGCATGACTTGATGCCCGTTCGGCGCGCTCGCACGGCCGCCGCCAACCCTTGCAGCACAGGCACCGTCTGCTCAAAGCTGATGTAAGCGTCGGTGACGCTCACCCCCGTTTGCAACACTTGGCCGGGCACGATGTCTTGCCGGCCTTCTTGCAGGTGGCTCTCGATCATGAGGCCTGTGATGCGCGTTTCGCCCCCGGCGATTTGTTGCGCCACGTCCGCCGCCACATCAATCTGCTTGCGGTGCTGCTTGCTGCTGTTGGCGTGTGACACGTCCACCATCACCTGTTCGCGCAGGCCGGCGGCTTTGAGCAGTTGGCAGGCTGCGTCCACATCGGTGGCGCTGTAGTTGGGCGCCTTGCCGCCGCGCAAAATCACATGGCAGTCTTGGTTTCCCCTGGTTTCAAAAATTGCGGCCTGGCCCATCTTGGTCATGCCCATGAAGGCGTGTGCCGACTGGGCCGCCTGTATCGCGTCGGTGGCCACTTTCACGCCACCGTCGGTGCCGTTTTTGAAGCCCACTGGGCAGCTCAGGCCGCTGGCCAGCTGGCGGTGGCTCTGGCTTTCGGTGGTGCGCGCGCCAATGGCGCCCCAGCTCACCAGGTCGCTGATGAACTGCGGGCTCAGCAAGTCCAAAAACTCGGTACCCACCGGCAGACCCAGCGCCAGCACGTCCAGCAGCAGCTGGCGGGCCAGTTCTAAACCTTCGTTGATGGCGAACGTGCCGTCCAGGTGCGGGTCGTTGATGTAGCCCTTCCAACCTACCGTGGTGCGCGGTTTTTCAAAATACACCCGCATCACCACCAGCAGCTCGCTGGTCAGCGCGTCGGCCTGTGCCTTGAGCTGTTGCGCGTAGGCCATGGCCTGCGCGTGGTCGTGAATCGAGCACGGCCCCACCACCCCGATCAGCCGGTCGTCTTGACCGTGCAGCACGCGAG
>JAUXXN010000517.1 GCA_030684755.1 Hydrogenophaga sp. | reverse complement strand
GTGCTGCGCTGGGTGCTCAAAACATGAACGTTTCATCCGCCCGGCTGGAGCAACAGGCTTCTGGCGCCGGTTTGGCGCGGTGCTGTTCGGTCGGGGCTTCAAGGTGCTCGCATCACCTGCGCGCCCTGCGTGCAGGCATGGCGCAGGCCTATCGGCCCAATCAGCAAATCCAACCAGCCATTTGATTTTTCTCAAATGGGTCACTCCCCCACGGGTATCCATACCGCACCCATCAAAGGAGTTCATCAGGTTGATCCGGTTGTGACACGCTGGCGTTCTGAGGGGTGCCGTTGGCGTTTTCAGGCCTGACCGAAGCTCTCGGGCATTTGTACCGCCACCACGCTGCCGCGTGCCGTGACCACGCCGTCCGCCATGACCGTGGTTTCCACCACGACTTTGCGGCCTTTGATTTCCTTCACCTGGCCGCGAATTTCCAGCGTGGTCTCCAGCGGTGTGGGCTTGAGAAAGTCCACATGCAGGGAACCGGTGACGAAGCGAAACGCGGGCAGTGTGTCCATGTCGCGCCCTTCGCTGCGGTACATGGCGGCGGCGGCTGTGCCGGTGCTGTGGCAGTCGATCAGCGAAGCAATCAGCCCGCCATAGGCATAGCCTGGGACCGAGGTGTGAAACGGATCGGGCTTGAAGCGGGTCACGGTCTCATCCCCCTCCCAAAAGGTCTTGATCTGGTGACCATGGTGGTTGTTGCTGCCACAGCCATAGCAGTGCGACACGTTTTCAGGGTAATGGTCTTGAAAGGCTTTCATGGATGCGCTCCGGGGTGGATTGGTGGGTAAAACAGGGGCTGGCCCAAGCCTTCAAGGTGCCAAGCCGAGGGCTGAGCGCAATTGTGCGTCGGTGGTGGCGTGGCTCACCGCGCTCACACGGCCACCTTGCATTGCAATCAGCGCCACCGCGCCATCTTGCCGGGGCCAGTCGGCCAGCAGCGCCTCGTCCAGCACCACGCCCACCACAAACGGCATCTCACGCAGCGCGGGCAAGGCGAAGGTGCGGGTCACGAAACCGGGCATGCGGCTCATGTCGGCCAAGTAGACGGCCTGGCGCGAAGCCAGAAACCCCGCCGGCTGCCCAGCCAGCACGGTCTGCATTAGGTTGGAGGCTTTGCGGCCCGCCGCAAACAGCACCAGTTTCGTGTCCGCGCTCACGGTCCAGGGTTTGTCGTGCTGGTCTTTCAGCGCCAGCTCGGGCAGGGGTTGGCCGGGCTGCGGTGGCGCGGCCAGCACCAGCGTGGGCCAACTCAGCAGCGCGGCCAGCAGCAAGGCGGCGGGGTTCAAACGGGATCGGGTTGGGGTGTTGGACATGCGTGTGATCTGGTGGATGTTCAAGGGGAGGCGTGGCTGCATGCGCTCGCGCTGCCGCCGGTGTTGACGAGGTGGTCGGCCATGGCGGCGAAGGTCTGGATCAGGGCTTCGCGCAGCGCCGCATCAGCCACCTGTTCGCTCAGGGCCTGGGTCATGCACAGCATCCACTCGTCGCGTTCGACGGTGCCGATCGCGTAGGCGCGGTGGCGCATGCGCAGGCGTGGGTGGCCTTTTTTCTGGCTGTACAGTGGCGGGCCGCCGAACCAGCCGGAGAGAAAGTCAAACAAGCTGTCGGCGCTGCCAGCCAGGCTTTCGGGGTGCATGCGGCGCACGGTGTAGGCTTCGGGCAGCTCGTCCATGAGCTGGTAGAAGCGGTCCACCAGGCGCCGCACGGCGGGGGCTCCACCCAGTGCCTCGTAAGGCGTTGTGTCGGGTTGCGTGCTTTGTGGGGTGTTCATCGGTATTTCCTCAGGTAGGCGCCCTCAAAGAAGCGTTTGGCCCAGTGAAACAGGCGGCTGGAGGGCAGGATGATCTGGCGCCGGGCGTTGCGAAACACCAGGGTGCCGTGGTCGATGGCGTCGATGATGCAAATGAGTTCCACCTTGAAGGTGGTGGTGGGCGTCTCGCCGCGCAGGCCTTTGAGCAGGTTGTCGGCGGCGGCTGCGGCCTGCAGGTCGGCCATGTGGGCTTGTTTGGGCATCCAGTCGGGGCCGGGGAAGCTGCCCGAATCGCCCACCACGTAGACATGCTCTGTGCCCTCCACGCGGCACTGCGCGTCTGCTTTGAGCAGACCCCCGAGAGAGCGCGCCAGCTCGGTCTGGTCAAACCAGGCGTTGCCGGTCATGCCGGGCATGAACAGGATCAGGTCGGCCGGGAACGAGCCGCCTTCGGTCACCACGCGGTCGGCGTCAAAGCGCACCAGCTTGTGGCCCAGCCGGGTGCCGATGCCCCGGCGCTGCATCTCGGCCAGCAGGTGTTGCACCGCCTTCGGCCCCAGGCGGCTGCCCGGTTCGGTGGAGGGGTTGAAAAACACAATGTCGAACTGGTTGCGTCGGCCTTCGCGCTTGAGCTGCTCGTCCAAGCCAAACAGGAATTCAAACATCGGCCCGCCGCGCACCGCGCTGGGCTCGTTCGGGTTGCCAGCAAAGCCCACGGCAATGGTGCCGCCGGTCATGGCGCGCAGGCGGTCGCGGATGCGCTCGGCTGCGGTAATGCCTTCGCAGGGCGTGATGGCGTGTTCAATGCCCGGCAGCTTTTTGATGAAGCGCCCGCCGCTGGCGATCACCAGCGCGTCGTTGCGCAGCCCGCCCGCAGTGGTGAGCACCACCCGCCCGCCCTCGCGCAAGCCCGTGACCTCCGCAGCCACGTGTTGGACCTTCATGCGGGCAAAAAAACGGTCCAGGGGCACCACCAACTGCTCGCGCGTGCGCAGACCCGATGGTATCCAGATGATGCCGGGCAGGTAGTGCAGTTCGGCGCGGGGTGCCACCAGGGTGATGTGGGCGTGGGGGTCGCGTTGGCGAATTTCGCGCACGGTAGACAGCGCGCCAAAACCCGCGCCAATAACGGTGATGTGGGCCGCAGCTTGCATGGTGTGGGTTTCTTTATTCAGCCCCGTGGGCGGTCGTGGGTTGCAAGGCCGCAGCGCGGGCCAGAAAGCTGTCGCGCGACAGGCCCGCAAACAGCGGGTGCCACAGGCGCTGCTCCAGCACGGTGCTGACCGCCCGGGCGCGGCGTTCGTGGCCGGCAAACAGCAGGGTGTCCAGGGGCAGCAGAAACACGCCTTGTGTCACGCTGTCCCACAGCGCTTCGGGTGCGGCGGGGTAAGGCTGGTGCGGGCAGGCATCCACCGCCAGCAGGCCGCCGCAAAACAGGCGGTCGCGCCAAGCAAAGCTCAGACAGTCCAGGGTGTGGCCAGGCGTGGAGAGTACGCGCAGCTGTTCTTGGCCAAAGCACAGCACCTCGCCGTGGGCGGCGCGCAGGGTGCCTGCCGCGCCATCGCCTTGCACCAGCGGCGCACCCAGGCAGCTCAGCGAGTCCCGCTCGGTGCGGTCATCTGGGTCGTGGTGGTGGGTGCGCAGCACCCAGCGCAGTTGCAGTTCGCGCTCGCTCAGCAAGGCTTGCAGCACCGGCAGGTCGCGGCTGCGCGGGTCGATCAGCACGGCTTGGCGTGCGGCGGTGTCGGCCAGCAGATAACTCATTTCGCCGCTGCGGGCATCGTGCAGGATCTGGCAGTCCATGGTTCAACCAGCGTGTTGGGCCTCAAGCCGCTGCGCTGTCGTCCTCGCCGATCAGCAAGGTGGTATCGGCCAGGTATTTGTGCGGCGGCACCAGCAAGTTGGTGGGGGCGGGTTTGTTCTTGAACACCCGGCCCGCAAAGTCGAAGGTGGAACCGTGGCAGGGGCAAAAGAAGCCGCCCTTCCAGTCGGCGGGCACGCTGGGGTTGTTGGTGCCTTCGTTCAGGGTGACCGGCGAGCAACCCAAGTGGGTGCAGATGCCCACGGTGACCAGCACCTCGGGCTTGATGGAGCGGTGGGTGTTGGTGGCATAGGGCGGTTGCTGTTTTTTCTGCGAATCGGGATCGGCCAAGTCGCTCATGCCGTCCAGATGCGCCAGCATTTCGGGCGTTCGGCGCACCACCCACACCGGCTGGCCGCGCCATTCGACCACCTTGACCTCGCCCGGCGCGATGTCGCCGATCTCCACCTGCACGCTGGCGCCTTGCGCCTTGGCGCGTTCGCTGGGGGCAAAACTGCTCACCAGCGGCAGCGCCACGGCGGCGGTGGCGGCGCAGCCCATGGCGGCGGTGGCCAGCAGCCACTGGCGGCGTTCGGCGTCGTGGGAGGCCGCGTCGGGGCTCAGGGCCGGGAAGGCGGGTGCGGTGAGCGGGTGTGCCATGGGGAAAGCTCCAGTTGAAAAATGGGGGGTTGCAACGAACCCACTGTGTTTAACCCTCCAAGAAACGTGCCACACCCTTGGCCGTAAAAACCCGTTTTAAATCAACGCGCCCACGCCGCATTCGTCTACATGCCCCCTGCCAGAGCAGGCGTTTTGTGCCAAAAATGGCAGCCCGTGGCAGTGTCGGCCTACACTGCGGGTCCATCCCCCGGAGTGCCTGCATGAAGCCCTTGCCCGAACTGACCGACTTTCTCGAAGGCCTGAGCGAACCCCACATCCTGTTCGATGCGCAGTACCGCATCTTGGCCGCCAACGCCGCCTACCGCCGGGCTTTCAGCCCCGAGCGCAGCGTGATCGGGCGCACCTGCTACGAGGTGTCGCACCGCTTTCAGGTGCCGTGCGACCAAGCAGGCGAGTCGTGCCCGCTGGCCCAGGCGCGTGCCTCGGGCCAGCGCGAGCGCGTGCTGCACCTGCACCACACGCCCAAGGGCGAGGAATATGTGGACATCGAGCTCACGCCGCTGCGCGATGCCAGCGGCGAACAAGCCTTTTTTGTTGA
>JAUXXN010000506.1 GCA_030684755.1 Hydrogenophaga sp. | reverse complement strand
GGTTGCAATTGCTGATTCTGTTGGTCACTTCGATCGGGGTGGACCTGGTGGTGAGGCACGGCTACGCGTGTCTGGCCTCGCGCGCGCAGCGCTGGCTGGCCACGGCCAAGGCCAGGCGCGCACAAAACCGCGTGTTTGGTGGCGTTTTGATGGCGATGGGGGCGAGTTTGCTGCTGGTGAAGCGTGGGGGATGAGGCCGTGTATGGATTTGAATTTATGCAATATGCACTTTGCATATAAATATATAAAATACCAAAAATTGGTAAATTTATGCAATATGCATACCGCATAACAAGGTCAATCCATGCGTTCAACCGGTATCAAAGCCAGACTCAGCCATGCGCAGTGGTCGCTCAAACCGCAAGACTTGGCCATGGCGCTCAAGCTGGTGTGTCTGGCGGGGGAGAAGGTCATCTACACCGATTTGGCCCGTGCCATGCACATGTCGCAGTTCGAGGCCCATGCCTGCATGGCCCGGCTGGGTGCGGCGCGCTTGCTCACAGACGTAGGCGGTGCGCCTGCGCTGGTGATGCCAGCGTTTCGTCCGTTGTTGCTGCAAGGTGCGCCGTATTTTTTTCCGGCGGTGCGGGGCGAGCTGACCATGGGTTTCCCCACCGCCTATGGCGTGGAGCCGCTCAAGTCCAAGGTGTTGTTTGCCGACGAACTGCCGCCCGTGTGGCCGCACGAGGACGGCACCACGCGCGGCGCCATGCTGTTGCCGCTGTACCCCAAACTGCCGCTGGCGGCGGTGCAAGACCCGGCACTGTACGAGCTGCTGGCCCTGTTTGACGCCTTGCGCATCGGTCAGGCGCGCGAACGCGATTTGGCGCGGACGCTGTTAGAAGAGCGGCTGAAAAAGGTGGCCGTATGAGCAATCCGAATCAGGCCATTCTGGAACTGGTGGCGCAGGCGCTGGGGCCGGTATGCGACGAGGTGGTGTTTGTGGGCGGGTGTGCCACAGGCTTGCTGCTGACCCAGCAGCGGCCAGACCGTATTCGCATCACCGAGGACGTGGACATCGTGGCGCAGGCGCTGACGGTGCACGACTACCACGCGGTAGAAAGGCGGATGCGGGCACAGGGTTTCAGCAACGACATGCGGCCCGAAGCGCCCGTTTGCCGCTGGGTGTACCGCAGCGTCACGGTGGATCTGATGCCCACGGTGAAAGAAATTTTGGGCTTTGCCAACCGCTGGTATCCGCTGGCCATTGAGACGGCGCAACCCATGGCCTTGCCCTCGGGCACCTCCATTCGCTTGATTGCGCCGCCGGTGTTTGTGGCGACCAAGTTGGAAGCGTTCAAAGACCGTGGGCATGATGCCAACGGACAACCCGACTATTTGGGTAGCCACGATCTGGAGGACATCATCACCATGGTCGACCGCCGCCCCGAGCTGGTGGCAGAGTGCCAGGCCACACCGCAAGAATTGCGCGGCTACCTCGCCCAGTCGTTCGCTGCGCTGTGGATGGACCCGGATTTTCAAAGCACGTTGGCCGGTCATTTGCCTGGTGATGCCTTCAGTCAGCGACGCCTGAAAGGTTTGCGCGACACGTTGCAGGCCCTGGGTCGGCTCTGAGCATGCCCCAGCAGGTACGCCAATACCCTGAGCGCACGACATCCAAACCAAACCTTTAGCATTCGATCACGTTCCAGCCCATCCCATGCCAACACTCCCCGCCAACCCCGCCCCACCTACCCATCCACCCGGTGTTCAGCGCGTAGCCGACACACTCGCCGCGCTCGGCCACCCGCACGCCCCGGTGATGCTCAGCGACGCCGCCCGCACCGCGCAGCAGGCGGCTGATGCGCTGGGTGTGGCACTGGGGCAAATTGCCAAAAGCATCATCTTCAAGCGCAAAAACCACCCGTCGGGCGACGACGTGGCCGTGCTCGTCATCACCTCGGGCGACCTGCGGGTGGACGAGAAAAAGGTGCAGGCCATCGTCTGCGCCGAAGGGGGCAAGCTGGGTCGGGCCGACGCCGACTTTGTGAAGGCCAAGACCGGCTTTTCCATTGGCGGCGTGTCGCCGCTGGCCCACGCCACGCCGCCGGTGACGCTGATCGACGCGCAGTTGTTCCGCTTTGGTGAAATATGGGCCGCAGCCGGCCATCCGCACGGCGTGTTCCGCCTCAGCCCCACCCACCTGCAAACCCTGACCGGCGCACCCGTACACGACGTGACCCTCACCGCCGCAGTCAACTCCGCAGTCAACGCCACCGCGCCAGACCCCACACAGCCATGAACACCCCCTTGATCAACTTGCGCGATGCCCGCGCCGACCACACCGGCCCCGGCGTGCCCTCGCCCTGTGTGTCCATTTGCGAATTGAACGAACGCGACAGCAGCTGCAAAGGCTGCTACCGCACCCTGCAAGAAATTGCCGCTTGGGGCCAGCTGAGCGACGCCCAAAAACTGGTGGTGTGGCAGCACATTGAGTCGCGCCAAAGCGCCTGACTCCCTTGCACGCCACCCTCGCAACACCACCCATACCGCCATGCTGAACGACACCCCGCAGCCCAGCCTGCACGACATCACGTTCTATTACGACCCCATCTCACCGTACGCCTACCTCGCCTTCGAGCGCCTGCCGGCCGCCCTCATGGGCCTCAGCGTGTGCGTGCGCTACAAGCCGGTGCTGTTTGCGGCGCTGCTCAAAGCCAACGGACAGCTAGGCCCAGCAGAAATTCCGGCCAAGCGCGACTGGACTTACCGCCAAGTGAGCTGGCTGGCGCAACACCATGGCGTGCCGCTGGACTTGCCTGCTGCACACCCCTTCAACCCGCTGGCGCTGCTGCGCCTGGGCCTGGCCACCGCGACCGACGACGCACCGGGCGAGACCAACCGCTACGTGACCGGCCAGCTGTTTCACCATGTGTGGCGCGGCGGCCAGAGCGCCACCGACGCCACCCGGCTGGGCGCTTTGCAAACGCTGTTGCAAGACCACATGGCCCAGCGCCACAAGCCGTGGCCCGATGCGCAGTGGCCCGACAGCGAGGTGGTGAACCAGCGTCTGCGCGCCAACACCGACGAGGCTTTGGCGCTGGGCCTGTTTGGCGTGCCCGCGCTGGTGGTGAATGGCCATGTGTTCTGGGGCTTGGATGCCCTGCCCATGCTGCGCGCCTACTTGGACGGCGATGCCTGGTTTGACTCGGGCGCGTGGGACGCGGCGGCGCGCCTACCGGTGGGTGTGCGGCGTGCTTGAGGGCTGATCAGGTCACAGGCAACAAGTCACCGGTATCACCCAAACGCTTCCGACAGGTTTTGCACCCGCCCCGTGCCCGCAGCCTCATATCCCTTTAGCGCAGCCACACGGGCCACAAACGCGGGCGACTGCAATACCGCCAGCACCGGCTCCAAGTCGGCCCGAGCCAGTCCGTCCATCGGCAGGGCGAAGAAATAGCGTTCTTTCAACAGCGGAATGAAATGCAGGCCGAAGCGGTGCGCGGCGGTTTGCACGCCCAGGCCCACGTCGGCCATGCCGCTGGCCACAAACGCGGCCACGGCGGCGTGGGTCAGTTCGGTGTTGTCAAAGCCGGTGACTTGGCGCGGCGCGATGCCGTGGCGTTGCAGCAGCAACTCGGTCAGCATGCGCGTGCCCGAGCCTTCCGGGCGGTTGACAAAGCGCAGCCCGGGCCGCGTCAAGTCGGCCAGTCCGCGAATGTTCAGCGGGTTGCCCGCCGCCACAAAAAGCCCTTGGGTGCGTACCGCCAAATGCACCAACGGCGTGCCGGGGCGCAGCAGCGGCAGGTAGCGCTGCGCGGCAGGGGCTTGAAATTCGCCCAGCGGCACATGAAAACCCGCCAGGTCGCAGTCGCCCTGCGCCAGTGCGGCCACCGCCTCCAGGCTGTTGCGGTAGCGCAGTTCCACCGCCACCCCTCGCTGCGCCAGTTGCTCGCGCAGCGCCGCCACCGCAAAGCCGTGGCTGGCGTGCAAACGCGGCACCGCCTGCGTGCGCGCTTGCACCCGGCCCAGCGCGCCTTCCAGCTCGGCGGCCAGCGATTCCAGCAGCGGCTGCAAGCGGGCGCCAATGCGGGCATCGGCCCAGATGAGCTGCTCGCCCAGCGGCGTCAACACCGAGCCTCGGCCCCGTCCACGCACCAGCAGCGGCTGGCCGAACAGCGCCTCGGCCTGTTGCAGCAGCCCCCAAGCGTGCCGGTACGACAAACCCACCTCGCGCCCGGCCTGCGCAATGCTGCCCGACGTCTGCACCGCCGCCAGCAGTTGCAGCAAGGCGTTGACTGGCAGGGTGGCGCCGTCCTCGACCTGGTGGTGGCCAATCTTCCATTGGGGTTGGAGGGTGATGCGTAGCATGGTGCACATTGTCGTTGGGACAGGGCTTTTTCCATTTCCAGATCAACCGTGAACGTTGCCTGCTTCGCTTGCCGTACGTTTGTACTGTCTGCGTTTCGCCTTCGCGTTCACGATGGATCTGGAAACGGAATTGCGCCGATTCGACGCGGTGCTACAAGGTCGTCTTGTTCAAGCTTGTTTTCTGGCGCAATGCCTGCTTTGGGCTGCGATACTGGGTTCCGTTCCCGCGTTGATCGTCCCCCACAGCCGAATATTCCCCCCGTTGTATCGAGTCGGAGCCGCCATGGATTACCGTTGCCCACAATGCCAAGAGTCGCTTCGCTTTCGGTCTTTGTCCGAGCACGAAGTCCCGCGCCCATCCCGATCCCAGCCCAGGCGTTGGTACCAAGTCTGCCCCGCGTGTCAGACCAAGCTGATCAAACGGCACCACCCGGCGTTTGCGAATCACTGGTTGTGGATGCGGTTTATCTTGCCGGGCATTTTGCTGACGGGCGTGGGCATATTTTGGTGGCCGCCGTTGTTGTGGGTTTCCGTGCCAGCCATGGGTTTGGGGCTGCTGGTGGCCATGATTTACACCGTGCGCGAACGGCTGAACTTCAAGGTGTTTGAGCTGCTGGACGAGCAGGCAGACACCCACCAACCGCAGCAGACTTCCTGATCGGTCAGGCTTGTCGCTGAAGGTTGTGCCCGATGCGGCGCCCAAGCCCCATTCCCGTCTGCACGGGAAAAACGGAGCATCGCCACTTTATGTACGAACGAACATATTTAATCCCCGTGCCGCTGCTACGCTGAAAGCATGAACCGCACGACTTTCGATTCGCCGATGGCCCGTTCAGGGGTCATCCCCATCCATCCAGACCGCCCGCGCAGCGCGGCACGCCACACGCCCAAGGGCCGCCAGGTGTCGCCCGCCGCCCGCGAGCGCGTCGTTGCGTTGTGCGAGGGTTTGGCCCCCCAGCCCGATCTGCTCATTGAGCACCTGCACCGCCTGCAAGACGCCGAAGGTGCATTGCGCCACGGCCATCTGGCGGCGCTGGCCGAACGGCTGAGCCTGAGCCAAGTCGAGGTGGTCGAGGTGGCCAGCTTCTACCACCACTTCGAGGTGGTGGACGATGCCGCCGCCGTGCCCGCCACCGTGGTGCGGGTCTGCACCAGCTTGTCGTGCGCCATGGCGGGTGGCGACAGTTTGTTGAGCGACTTGCAGGCCGCGCTGGCTGGTAACGCCGCCGTGCGGGTGCAGGCCGCGCCGTGCATCGGCCAGTGCCATTTGGCACCTGCCGCCTGTGTGGGCCAGCGCCAGTTGCCACAGGCCAGCGTGGACGCGGTGAATGGTTTGCTGGCCCGTGGTGAAACGGCGCCGCGCCAACTGCCCCAGCCGGTGCCGTCCGAACTGCCGCAATTGCAGCGCCTGCTGTCTGGCGAACTGAGCCCGGAACAGGTGCTGGCCGAGCTGAAAGCCTCGAACCTGCGGGGTTTGGGCGGTGCGGGTTTTCCGGCCTGGCGCAAATGGGAAACCGTGCGCGCCCAGCCCGGGCCGCGCTACATGGTGGTCAACATCGACGAGGGCGAGGTCGGCACCTTTAAAGACGGCCATGTGCTCACCAGCCTGCACGGCGGTGCGCCCCAGGTTTTAGAGGGCATGCTGATCGCCGCGCAGGTGGTGGGTGCCGAGCGCATCTGGCTGTATCTGCGCGACGAATACCACGACGCGCGCGACCTGCTGGCGCGCGAGCTGGCCGCGCTGCGCACGCGGCTGCAAGGGCTGGCCGCGCTGTACACCGGTTACACCCCGCCGCACATTGAGCTGCGCCGGGGCGCGGGGGCTTATATCTGCGGCGAAGAGTCGGCGCTGATCGAGTCTCTGGAGGGCAAACGCGGCCTGCCGCGCCTGCGCCCGCCCATCGTGGCCACGCACGGCGTGTTTGGTCGGCCCACGCTGGCGCACAACCTGGAAACGCTGTGGTGGCTGCCCTACATCGTGGCCCAAGGCGGCGCCTGGCTGGCTGCACACGGTTTGCGTGGGCGCACCGGTTTGCGGCGTTTCTCGGTGTCGGGCCGGGTGCGCCAACCCGGCGTGTACTTGGCGCCTGCGGGCATCACGCTGCGCGAGTTGGTGGACCAGCACGCGGGCGGCATGGCCGAGGGCCACACGCTCTACGCCTACCTGCCCGGCGGTGCGTCGGGCGGCATCTTGCCCGCCGCGCTGGCCGATGTGCCGCTGGACTTTGACACCCTGGCCGAACACGGTGCCTTCATTGGTTCTATGGCGGTGGTGGTGATGAGCCAGCACGACACGGCACGCGGTGCCTCGCTCAACCTGATGCGGTTTTTTGAACACGAATCTTGCGGCCAGTGCACGCCTTGCCGCGCCGGCACCACCAAAGCCGTGGCGCTGATGCAGGCCCCGGTGTGGGACGCGCCGCTGCTGGCCGAGCTGTCGCAGGTGATGCGCGACGCCTCCATCTGCGGCCTGGGCCAAGCCGCGCCCAACCCCATGGACGCGGTGTTGCGCTACTTTGCGCACGAAGTGAACGGCACCGCCATCGCCACAGATTCCACCGCCAACGAGGTGACCGTATGAACGCCGCCGCTTTGCTTCAAAACGCGCACCAAAACCCGCTCCCAGACCAGGCCCTGGTGGCCTTCACCCTCAATGGCCAACCGGTGCAAGCCGCGCTGGGCGAGAGTTTGCTGAAAGTGGCGCAGCGCGTGGGCGTGGCCATTCCGCACCTGTGCCACAGCGACGGCCTGCGCAGCCCTGGCAACTGCCGCGCCTGCGTGGTGGAAGTGGCGGGCGAACGTGTGCTGGCCCCGTCGTGCTGCCGTGCGCCGCAGCCGGGCATGGTGGTCCACACCGACAGCCCACGCGCCCGCGCTGCGCAAAAAACCGTGTTGGAGCTGCTGCTGTCTGATGCACCCGACACCCAAACCCTCAAGCACGACAGCGAACTGGCCCACTGGGCGCAAGCGGTGGGTGCTGAGCCGGGGCGCTTCCCGGCGCGCCAGCCCCAAGCCCGCGACACCAGCCATCCCGCCATGGCGGTCAACCTCGACGCTTGCATTCAGTGCACCCGCTGCATTCGCGCCTGCCGCGAAGAGCAGGGCAACGACGTGTTGGGCCTGGCGTTTCGCGGCGGCCATGCGCAGATCGTGTTTGACCAAAACGACCCGCTGGGTGCCAGCACCTGCGTGGCCTGCGGTGAATGCGTGCAGGCTTGCCCCACGGGGGCCATTGCGCCCGCCAACGGCGCCTACGCCCAAGCCGCGCCGCAGCAGGTGGACTCGGTCTGCCCCTTCTGCGGCGTGGGCTGCCAGCTCACCTACCATGTGAGCGACGGAAAAATCAGCCATGTGCAAGGCGCAGACGGCCCAGCCAACGCGGAGCGGCTGTGTGTGAAAGGCCGTTTCGGCTTTGACTACGCCCACAGCCCCGAACGCCTGACCCGGCCACTCATCCGACGCACCGACGCGCCCAAAGACCCGGCCAACATGATGCGCCGCCACTGGCGTGAGTTGTTCCGCGAAGCCAGTTGGGATGAAGCCCTGGACGCCGCTGCAACGGGCTTCCAGCGCGCCCTGGCCAGCACCGCCGCACGCGGTCGCCTGGGGCCGGTGGCCGGCTTCGGCTCGGCCAAGGGTACCAACGAAGAGGCGTATCTGTTCCAGAAACTCATCCGCACCGCCTTTGCCACCCACAACGTCGACCACTGCACCCGCCTGTGCCACGCCTCCAGCGTGGCCGCGCTCATGGAAGGGCTGGGTTCCGCTGTTGTCACCAACCCGCTGCGCGATGTGCAGCACGCCGACTTCGTGCTCATCATCGGCGCCAATCCGGCGCAAAACCACCCGGTGGGCGCCAGCTGGATCAAAAACGCCGTGAAACGCGGCACGCGCCTGGTGATGGCCGACCCGCGCCGCACCGAACTGGCCCGCTATGCCTGGAAACACCTCGGCTTTCAGCCCGGCACCGACGTGGCCTTGCTCAACGCGCTGCTGCACACCATCATTTTTGAAGGCCTGACCAACGCGGCTTACATCGAACAGCACACCTTGGACTTTGCGCAGCTCAAGGCACATGTGGCCGACTTCTCGCCCGAAGCCATGGCGCCGGTTTGCGGCATCGACGCCACCACCCTGCGCGAAGTGGCCCGCGCCTACGCCACGGCGGGCAACGCCATGATCCTCTGGGGCATGGGCGTGAGCCAGCATACCCATGGCACCGACAACGCGCGCTGCCTCATCGCCTTGTCGCTCATCACCGGGCAAATTGGCCGCCCCGGCACCGGTTTGCATCCGCTGCGGGGGCAAAACAACGTGCAAGGCGCCAGCGACGCGGGCCTGATTCCCATGGTGTTGCCCGACTACCAGCGCGTGAGCGAGCCTGCGGTGCGCGCCAAAGCCGAACAGCTCTGGGGGGTGCCGCCCGGTACGCTCGGCAGCGAAGCGGGCCTGACCGTGGTGGAAATCGTCAACGCCGCGTACGACCGGCAGATTCGCGCCATGCTCATTCAGGGCGAAAACCCCGCCATGAGCGACCCCGACGCCACCCACGCCCGCGAGGCCCTGGCCCGGCTTGACCACTTGGTGGTGCAAGACATTTTTCTGACCGAAACCGCCAGCCTGGCCGACGTGGTGCTGCCCGCCACCGCCTGGCCCGAAAAAACCGGCAGCGTCACCAACACCGACCGCTGCGTGCAACTGGGCCGCAAGGCCGTGCCCGCGCCCGGCGAAGCGCGGGCCGACGCCTGGATCACCGAACAACTCGCCCGCCGCCTAGGTCTGGATTGGGCTTACGGCATCGCGCCCGACGGCAGCGCCAGCGCGCAATCCAGCCAAGGTGCCAGCGAAGGCATTGGCGCCGTGTTTGAAGAAATGCGCGCCCTCATGCCCAGCATTGCTGGACTGTCGTGGGAGCGCTTGCAGCGCGAACGCGCCGTCACCTACCCCGTGGCCGACGAGGCCGACCCTGGCCAGCCGGTGGTGTTCACCCAGCACTTCCCCACGCCCAGCGGCAAAGCCCGGCTGGTGCCCGCAGCCCTCACGCCGCCCAACGAGACGCCCGACGCCGACTACCCGCTGGTGCTCATCACCGGGCGGCAGCTGGAGCACTGGCACACCGGCAGCATGACCCGGCGCAGCGGCGTGCTCGACGCGCTGGAACCCAGCCCGGTAGTCAGCCTGCACCCCGACACCGCCGCACGCCTGGGCCTGGCGGCAGGCGACAGCGCCCAAGTGCGCTCGCGCCGGGGCCGCGTGGCCCTGCCGGTGCGGCTGGACGCGGGCATGCCGCCCCACACCGCCTTCATTCCGTTCGCTTACGCCGAAGCCGCCGCCAACCTGCTCACCAACCCCGCGCTCGACCCGGTCGGAAAAATTGCAGAGCTGAAATACTGCGCGGTGGACGTGCGGCCGGTACCGGTTTGAGAAGGTTGATGCGCGTGGCCTAGAACATCCTTTTTTGAGACCCATCAAACTGTGTGTGGCCATGGCCCGGTAAGATAGGTTTCCACTGTGATCGTTACTTCATTCACCCCACCGGAGACCCGCCATGTCTGACAAAATTGTCGTCCCCAACCAGATGCCCAACCGAAGGGCCTCCGCCTTCAAAAAAATTCTGGTTCCTGTGGACGGCTCTCCGCAAGCCATCCATGCAGCCAACACCGCTGTGCTGCTGGCCAGAAGCCAGGGTGCCGAACTCATTGGTGTGTATGTGATTGATCCGTTTCCTTACATTGGCATTGGCGATGCGTCCTCGGTGGGTCTGCAGGCCTACATGACGGAAACCAAGGCCGCAGCAGGAAAAGCGCTGGGTGCTGTGGCCTACGCTTGCTCCAAACAAAACGTGGCCTTTGAGGGCGATACCATTGAACGCAATGTGGTCTACGAAGGCATTCTGGAAACCGCCGATACCGAGGGCTGCGACCTGATCGTCATGGGCTCCCACGGCCGCCAAGGCCTCAAGGCCCTTATTTTGGGCAGCGTGGCGCAAAAAGTGCTCACCCACGCCAAAGTACCGGTGCTGATCGTCAAGTCCTGAGCGTCACCAGGCCGCGCTCGCTGGCCGCACTTCGTGTCTCAACGTCCTTGACGTCTAAAAAGCTTATCAATGGCCAATGACACCCAGAATTCGGTGAAGGCGCTGCTAAAACCACGGGGCTGGTGGGCCTTGTGGGCGGTGTTCAGCATGCTGCTTGCGGGACATGGCCACGCCGCACCGTCCTCGCCCGTGGTTCATCTCACCGACAGTGAGCGTGCCTACCTGACGGTACAGAATCCCATTGGACTCTGCGTCGATCCCGATTGGTGGCCGTTTGAGGTGATTGACGATCGGGGGCAACACAAGGGCATGGCTGCAGACCTGATAGCGCTGGTGAGTGCCCGAACGGGAGCGCAGTTTGTCCTGCACACCACCACCACGTGGGAAGAAAGCGTAGCGGCTTCCCAAGCGGGCAAGTGTTTGGCCCTGAGTTTTTTGAACCGCACGCCCGACCGTGAGCAATGGCTCATCTTCACCGAGCCCTTGTTGATCGATCCCAATGTCCTCATCACCCGCGAGGAGCACCCCTTCATCAGCGATGTGGGTCGGCTCCGTGGCCAAACCATCGCCTTGCCCAAAGCCACGGCTATGTCGGAGCGGATCAAACGGGATTTCCCCAACC
This sequence comes from Hydrogenophaga sp., assembly GCA_030684755.1. Lineage (GTDB taxonomy): Bacteria > Pseudomonadota > Gammaproteobacteria > Burkholderiales > Burkholderiaceae_C > Hydrogenophaga. Next base: position 2,604 of record JAUXXN010000506.1, on the reverse strand, counting down.
TGACGGTGCTCGACACCGTTTCAGAAAACGAGTCGCTGGGCTGGGTTTCGGAGCGGCAGGCCGACATGACGCTGCGCTCGCTCATTGTGGCGGCGCACACCATCAAGCACAACGGCTGGTTCAACCTGAAAATTTCGGGCCAGATTCCCGGCTATGAAAACCGCTTGAGCATGGGTGTGCTCAAGTCAGAAACGATTCTGCGCGACATTCTGAACAAGGGCGTGGCCACCCTGACCGACGAGGACCGCCGCCAAGTGGTGGACCGGCATGTGCAGATGAAGCTGGTGACGGACGTGAAAACCGATTACACGTTGGCCACGGCCATCGGGGCTTTGCTGGTGCTGGTGGTGGTGTCCAACGGGTGGTGGGTGCGCCGAATCCAACTGGCCAACACGCAGCTCAAGGCCATGGCCGAAACCGACGCCTTGACGGGCCTTCTCAACCGCAACGGGTTGGGCAACTCGTTTGCTTTTGACGTGGAGCGGGCTTTGCGCTATGGGCGCTCTTTGTCGGTCATCATGCTGGATATTGACCATTTCAAGGCCATCAACGACGACTTTGGCCATTTGGTCGGTGACAAAGTGCTGGCCGATTTGGGGTACTTGCTGACGAAGGCCACCCGCAATGTGGACACGGTGTGCCGCTGGGGCGGCGAAGAGTTTGTGGTTATCTGCCACGAAACCCCGCTGGAACAGGCCGAGCAACTGGCCGAGCGCTTGCTGCAAATGGCGCGGGAACATCCGTTTGCATCGCAGCGCCCTCTGACCTTGAGCGCCGGGGTGGCGCATGTGCAGGCGGGTGATGTGCCCGATGCGCTGGTGGCCAGGGCCGATGCAGCGCTTTACCAAGCCAAAAACAGCGGGCGCAACCGCGTGTGTGTGGCGGCTGCGGTGAAAGTGGATACCCTGCCAGCGTGATGGATGAGGGCTGTGGGTTGTGGTGCTTTCTTTTAGCGCCGGAACCGACCCGAGGCGTCCAAGATGGATAAATCGGCGAAATCCAGGCCGGTGTGGTTGGTTGGGCTGTAGCTGATAGAAAGCCCACCGATGTTGAAATTTTGAATGCTTTCGAGCGCATTGCGCAAAGCCACCGGCGTGGGGTTCGGGCCTGCGCGCCGAAGGCCTTCCACCAGCACTTTGGCGCCGGCAAAGCCTTCCATCATGGCTGGCGATACACCGTCCAACCCCTTCGCCCGGGCCAGGTCCAGCGCCTCTTTGATCAGTGGGAACGCTACCGAGCGTTCGTTGGGGAACACCTGGGTAACGATCACGCCGCGTGCGTGTTCGCCCAGCAGTTTGACAAAGCCTTCAGAGGCGTTGTTGGACAGCGTGACCACTTGCGCACGCGAACCTGCCGCACGGATGGCCTGCACCGCATTGGCGGTGTTGCCAGCAGACGCGATCACCATGACCGCTTGCGCGTTGCTTTGATTGACTTGGGCGGCCAGCGAAGAGAAGTCGGGCTTGTCGCGCGGAAACTTGGCCTGCAACACCGGCTTCAGGCCCACCTTGGCGAAGCCCTTGAGTGCGCCCTCGGTCGAATCGGCGCCAAACGAATCGTCGGTCTCCAGCACCGCAATGCGGGTGATGCCTATGCTGGCCAGGTGTTCAATGGCTTTGGCGGCTTCGCGCTGGTAAGTGGCGCGCACGTTGAACACCCAGGGGTTGACCGGGTCGTGCAGCACCATGGCGCCGGTGCTGGGTGCCACCAAAGGCACCTTGAGTTCGGTCAGCAGCGGCAACAGCGCTTGCGAGTGGGGTGTGCCTCGGTTCATAAATAGAGCCAATACACCACGCTGGGTGATGAGTTCGCGCGCTACTTCGACGGTGCGCTTGGGGTCGAATTGGTCGTCTACCGAAATCAGCTCCACTTTCTGGCCGTTGATGCCTCCGCGAGCGTTGACCGCGTCCAAGTACAGCTTGGCGCCGTCGGTGTTTTCTTTCACGCCCGCAGCCACCGAACCCGTGAAGCCCGATGGCTGGCCAATCCGCAGTTGCGCCCAAGCGTTTGTGCTGAGGGTCATCAAGCCCACCCAGAGGGCCAAGCACAGACTCAGTGGTGCCCGTGCAGCGTAAATCATGCGGTTCATTTGCTTGTCTCCAAAATTTTGTTGAGTTTATGGAGGATGTGTGACAGCGAAATTGTGGATAAGACTTACCGGCCCGCACGGTCGCAGGCGCCTCCGTAGAATGTTTGGCTCCCCCACTGGAGCCGCTGTATGTCTGACGCTTTCACCCCTGCCGACCCCACAGTCGCTGCTCTCCTGACTTCTTCCGTTGCCACAGGCGCTGGTGATGCCCACCGCACCGCCGAGGGCGGCACCGGGCTGATCCGCATTCGCGGCGCGCGCCAGCACAACCTGAAGAACATCGACTTGGACATTCGCACCGGCGAGCTGACGGTGGTCACCGGCCCCAGCGGTTCGGGCAAGTCCAGCTTGGTGTTTGACACCCTGTTTGCCGAGGGCCAGCGGCGCTACGTGGAAACCTTCAGCGCCTATGCGCGGCAGTTTTTGGACCGCATGGACAAACCGGCGGTGGACCGGGTGGACGGCGTGCCGCCCGCCATTGCCATCGACCAGACCAACCCGGTGCGCAGCTCGCG
>JAUXXN010000503.1 GCA_030684755.1 Hydrogenophaga sp. | reverse complement strand
GGCGAAGTAAATGCGCTGTTCGGCCTTGGGCGGGCAGCCGTGCCAGCGGGCCTGGGCACCGGTGAGCAAGCGCACAAAACCCAGCAGGAATGTGCCCATGGCTTGGGCGGCCAGCCTCACGGCGCGGTCACCGCGCCCATGCGCGCCACGATGGTGCCGGTGCGGCGGGCGAGGTAGGCTGAGTTTTGGCGGTTTTCAAAAAACTTTGGGCTGGGCAACATCACGGCCAACCGGGCAGCCTCGTGCGGGCTGAGCTGGGCAGCGGACTTTTTGAAATACCGCTGGGCTGCGGCCTCGGCGCCAAAAATGCCTTCTCCCCACTCCACGCTGTTGAGGTAAATCTCCAGAATGCGCTGCTTGCTCAACAGCGCTTCCAGCGTGAGCGTGAGCAGCAATTCTTGTCCCTTGCGCAGCAGATTGCGCTCGCCTGAGAGCAGCAGGTTCTTGGCCAGTTGCTGAGTGATGGTGGAGCCACCGACCACCTTGGCGGGCTTGATTGCCTTGACCGCTGCCTCGGCGGCTTCGGGTTTTTTGGCCAGGCGCCGCTCGATCTGTTCGGCGCGCTTGTCAGCCTGTTCCTGCCGTTTCTCATTTTTTTCCCAGGCCGCCTCGATCGCACCCCAGTCCACGCCACCGTGGCTGACAAAGCCCGCATCTTCCGAGGCCATGACCGCGCGCTTGAGGTGCGGGCTGATCTGGTTGTAGTCCACCCACCGGTGTGACCAGCGCCACTTTTTCTCACTGCCCAGGCTGGCGTCTGCGATACGCCAGGCCTCGGAGCGCATGAAGGCGGTGCTGTGGGGGTCCACCACCAGCATCAGTGCTATCCGAATCACAAAAAAGAGCTGCAGCGCCACGCCAGCCAGCAACAACCACAATATCCAGCGTCCAAAAGATTTCATGGCGGGACGGTTTTACTGGCTGGAGAGTTGGGTCTTCAGCGTTTCATCGCGCGTGAAGCGAAAGCGCGACACCACCACGATCTGGTCGGCCTGGCGGCGCATGGCATCACTGAAACGGCCAAATTCAAGTCCGCGGACGATGGCCTGGGCCCGGCGGTCCAGCGTGGCATTGTTCGAGGGTTGAACCACTTCGGTGTTCAGGACGTTGCCTGTGTGGTTGATGGTGATGATCATGGTGAGCTCGCCGTAGAGTTTGCGGCCCCCAGCCTCCGGGAAGTTGCTGGTGCCACGGTCTTCAATCTTGCGGCGCAGCGCGTCGTAGTAAATGGCATAAACCTCTTCCCGCGTGGCCGGGCTGATGTAGCGCTTCTTGGGGCGGGCGTTTTCTTCGTTGATGCGTTTTTCAATCTCGGCCAGGATTTTGATCAGAGCTTGGCGTTTTTGCTCCCGCTCAATCGCCGCCGGATGGGTGCTCAGAGCGCCCAAGTCAGGTGGCGGCAGGTTCGCCAGCTGCTGGCGAACCTGCGCCAAGATGTAGTTTTGCTGCTTTTTGAGCGCTTCAATCCGCTGTTCGTCTTCTTCGGTGGTGTCGCCAAGGCGCACTTGCGTGTTGGGCGGCAAGGGGGAGGTGGCTCGGCCTGTGGTCGCCTCGCCGCCGCCAGCAAGCGATGCCTGGGCAATGGCTTTGGCTTGTTCTGGACGCTCATCGCTTTTGGCATTGACCAAAATCACTTCCAGCGGCGTGTCCTGAAACACGCGGTTAAAACCTTCGGGATCGACAAAGCGCACCGTCAGCAAGGCTGCGTGCACAGCGATGGACACGCCCAGCGACAGCTGTAGCGTGCTTATTTTTTTGAGGAGCGTCAGGGCTGGTTTCACACCCGCATTATCGGGGTTGGGGGTTGGGGCGCTGACCGTTCTCAGCTGGCGTTGTCAGCAGGCAGCTCATCGGTCTGTGGGCTTATCTCGTCCACCTCAATCGCTAGAGCCAGCGGTGTCGCCAGCGCTTCGTCGTCTTCACCCGAATCGCTGCTGTCATCGGCAAGGTCTTCTCCCGGCAGGTCCAGGCGTTCGACCACCGTGCCGTGAATATCCAGCGTGATGTCGTCCACCGCGCCCAGCCGCACACGCACATGGGCGCCGCGAGGCTGGCCATCGGCACCCATCACCGGCAGCACCAAGGGCAGGTTGTCGGCGCGCACCAGGTTGTCTTTGAACAGGGTGGCGGTCAGTTCGCCAATGTTGTTTTGCTTCAGGTATTGCAGCGTCCAGTAACGCTCCATGCCGTTCTGGAAGCCGTTGTAGGCGGTGTAGGCCGCGTCAAACGCGCTGATCACCGCAAACAATTGCGCGTCTTTGGGCTTGAAAGGTGCAGCCAGCGCAGCGGTTTTTCCGTGGCGCACGCAAGCAATGATCTGCCACTGGTTGACCATGTCCACATAGCGGCGCAGCGGCGAGGTGCTCCAAGCGTAGCTTGGCACGCCAATGCCTGCGTGCGGTTGCGCCTTGGTGCCCATGCGCACCTTCACGCCCGGCTGCAGGCTGGCCTGGCTGCGGTAGATGCCAGGAACGCCGCATTCGGCAAGCCACTGTCCCCAGCTGCTGTTGGCCAGAATCATGGCCTCGGCCACCATCAGGTCCAGCGGCGCACCGCGCTGGCGCGTGCCAATGACCACCGTCTCATGGCCCGCAGGCTCGCTGCCCGAGACGCCTTCGAGGCGGAAGGTGTAGTCGGGCCGCGAGAAGTTTTCGGGCTTGCCGCGCACCACCTCGCGCTGCGCTTTCAGGTGGCGCGCCAGCCTGAAGATGAAGGCCAACTGGGGTTGCAGCGCTTCAATGTGCGCTTCAACAAGGGCCTCGCTGGCGGGGGCTGCGCCGTTCAGCCATTCTTCGGTGATAACGGTGTCCAGCTTGTCGTGGCGCAGGTTGTGGGCAATCGGCACACGTTCCAGCGCAGTGCGCCGGTCTTGAATGGTCAGCGTGGCTTCGTCCAGCGTCACATACAGCGACAGGGCTGGGCAGTCGCGCCCTGCTTCGAGCGTGTAGGCCTGCACCACCTCGTCGGGCAGCATGGTGATTTTGTGGCCCGGCATGTACACCGTGGACAGGCGGTTGCGCGCCACCTGGTCTATCGGGCCGTCGGGCAGCACCGCCAGGCCTGGCGCGGCAATGTGAATGCCCAGCGTGACGGTGCCCGTGCCCAGTCCTTGTACCGAGAGCGCGTCGTCGATTTCGGTGGTGTGCGAGTCGTCAATGGAGAACGCCTGCACCGGCGCCAGGGGCAGTTCGTCGGCAATGCTGGGAGCTTGCAGTGCCGGAAAACCGGTGCCTTTGGGGAACTGGTCAAACAAAAAGCGCTGCCAGTGGAATTGGTAGGCGCTGCTGATGGCGCCCGCGTTTTGCAACAACGCCAGTGGGGCGGTGTGGCTGTTGCGGGCAGCCTCCACCACGGCTTTGTATTCGGGCGCGTTTTTGTCGGGCTTGAACAAAATTTTGTACAGCTGCTGGAGCACCGGTTGCGGGCATTGGCCGTTAACCAGTTCGCCAGCCCAGGTTTCAATTTGTGCCTGTACCTGTTTCTTCTTTTCAATCGCGGCCAGCGCCTGCGCCAAGATGTCGGCGGGCGCTTTTTTGTAGCGGCCTTTGCCTGCGCGGCGAAAGTAATGCGGTGAACCGTGTAGACACAGCAGTGCCGCCACCTGCTGTTCGGTGCCCGCGTTGGCGCTGAAGTACTCGCGTGCCAAGTCGGCAAAGCCGAACTCGTCTTCCGGGGCAAACTCGTAAGCCATTTCCAGCTCCATGCTCTCGGCCAGCGCGGTGGCGGCGGGCATGAGCTGGCTCGGTGCGGGTTTTTCAAAGCGCAGCAAGGCGTTGGCCGCCTTGACCTTCACGCGCTTACCGGAATCGAGCTCGACCTGAAGGGAGCTTTCAGCCTCAGACAGGAGGCGACCGGTCAGCAATTTACCGGCTTCGTCAAACAAAATGTACATGGGCGAGATTGTCCCATGCGGGCGGTTTTCGCCTTTCGATCTCAGTCCGCGAGGTGCAGGAAATTGAACATGGCGTCGATGTGATCATCAAAGTCGCTGATGGCGTGGTCGCTCCCCGGCAGCAGACGCACCACACCTCCGGCGCAAAACGCTTGCATTTCACGCCAGTCCAGCACCTCGTCGCCCTGCGCCACAATGGCGAACTGCTGCGCGGGTTTGGCGGGTTGTTGCGCGGCCAGGCGGGCGATGTCGTGCTCTAGCGTGCGCAGTTCGTCAACATAGTCGGGCTGAAAGAAAAAGTTTTGCTGCGGGTTGTGCCAGTGGGTTTGTTCGCCGATGTAGCGGCCCAAATCGCGCGCCGGGTGCGCAGCCGGGTTCAGCAGCACAGCGCGGCAGCCGTTTTGCAGGGCCAGCCAGCGGGCATAAAACCCACCCAGCGAAGATCCCACCACAGCCATGGCGCTGCGCGGCCAGTGGGCCGTACCCTGCATGACCATCGCCATGGCTTGGGCGGGCGAGGGCGGTAGCTGCGGACACCACCACACCGCGCCCGGGTGCTGCGCGGCCACCCGGGCGGCCACTTTTTGCGCCTTCATAGACTGGGGCGACGAGCGAAAACCGTGCAGGTAGAGCAGGTGGGTCGTGGTCATGAGCGCCATGATACGCAGGCAAAATGCCCCAGCGCAGGGTGTGAGGACAGGGAAATTCAGATATTGATTTGGCGCGGGATAATTGAGGAATGTCCACCGCCTTCGATAAACCCAACCCTTTACAACGCATTGCACCCATTTTTCAGGGGTTTGATGGTCCCTTGGTGCTGGCGGTGTTACTGCTGGCGGGGTTGGGTCTCATAACCATGTATTCGGTGGGTTTTGACCACGGAACGCGGTTTACAACCCATGGTCGAAACATGTTGCTTGCCGCTGGTGTTTTGTTTTTGGTGGCGCAAGTGCCGCCTCAACGGCTGCTGGCCGTCGCTGTGCCAATGTATGTGTTGGGCGTCCTGTTGCTCCTGGGGGTTGAGCTGTTCGGCATTGAGAAAAAAGGGGCGCAGCGCTGGCTCAATATGGGCGTCGTGATTCAACCAAGTGAATTGCTCAAAATTGCCATGCCGCTGATGCTGGCCTGGTGGTTCCAGCGCCGCGAAGGCCAGTTGAAGTCCCTGGATTTTGCGGTGGCCGGCTTGCTGCTGGCGGTGCCTGCTGTGCTCATTTTGAAACAGCCCGACTTGGGCACCACCCTGCTGGTGGTGGCTTCGGGCTTGTTTGTGATCTTTTTTGCTGGTTTAAGTTGGAAGCTAATCATCCCACCCATGCTCGTTGGAGCGGTGGGCATCATTGTGCTGATTGTGATGGAGCCCCAATGGTGCGCCCCTGATGTCGACTGGAAAGTTCTTCGCGAATACCAACGCCAGCGGGTATGCACACTGCTGGACCCGTCCAAAGACCCCCTGGGCAAGGGCTTTCACATCATCCAGGGCATGATCGCTATCGGGTCAGGCGGTGTGTGGGGCAAAGGCTTCATGCAGGGTACACAGACGCACCTTGAATTCATCCCCGAGCGCACCACCGACTTTATTTATGCCGCATTTTCTGAAGAATTTGGCTTGATGGGCGTTCTGGGACTTATGGCAATTTTCATTTTCCTGGTGGTGCGTGGCCTCATGATTGCCCTAGAAGCGCCCACTTTGTTCTCTCGGTTGCTAGCAGGGGCGCTCACGCTCAATATTTTTGTGTACGCCTTTGTCAACATGGGCATGGTCAGCGGCATTTTGCCAGTTGTGGGTGTGCCGCTGCCTTTCGTGAGCTATGGCGGCACGGCCATGATCACCCTGGGCGTAGGGCTGGGCATGTTGATGTCGATTGCCAAGTCCAAGCGGCTGATGCAGTCCTGAACGCTGGGTGCTGCACAGATGCGGTGCGCAAGACCTTGCCCTCGGCGCCCCTCTCCAGTCCTTCTTACAATGGCGCCATGATTGCACGTGAACCCACCTTGGCCCGACTGGCCAGCGCCCAGAGCCTTCTGCTCGACCCCTATGGCTTGACCACCGCGCACCTGCAGCGCGCTCTGGGCGACATCATGTCGCACGGTGTGGACGACGCAGACCTGTACTTTCAGTACACCCGCAGCGAGGGCTGGAGCCTGGAAGAGGGCATCGTCAAAACCGGCAGCTTCAGTATCGACCAGGGCGTGGGCGTGCGCGCCGTCAGCGGCGAAAAAACGGCTTTTGCCTATTCGGACGATCTGTCTTGGGATTCTTTGATCGATGCGGCGCACACCGTGCGCTCCATATCGGCCCAAGGGCAGGGCCGCAGGGTGCGCAAGCCAACCACCAAAGTGGCCAAATCGCGTTCGCTGTACCCGGGCTTGGACCCGATCAGTACGCTCGACAGCACCGCCAAGGTGGCCTTGCTGGAGCAGGTGGAGCGCATGGCCAAGGCCAAAGACCCGCGTGTGGTGCAAGTCATGGCCGGGCTGGCCAGCGAATACGACGTGGTGCTGGTGGCCCGCGCCGACGGCACCCTGGCCGCCGATGTGCGCCCGCTGATCCGCCTGTCGGTGACGGTGATTGCCGAGCAAAAAGGGCGCCGTGAAGTGGGTTCTTCCGGTGGCGGCGGGCGTTTTGGTTTGGCCTATTTTGACGAAGCCATGGTGCAAACCTATGTGGACGAAGCAGTGTCGTCGGCGTTGACCAACCTAGACGCCCGCCCCGCGCCCGCAGGCGAAATGGTGGTGGTGCTGGGCGCGGGCTGGCCCGGCATTTTGTTGCACGAAGCCGTGGGCCACGGGCTGGAGGGAGACTTCAACCGAAAGGGCTCCAGCGCTTTTGCCGGGCGCATTGGCCAGCGCGTGGCGGCCAAGGGCGTGACGGTGTTGGACGACGGCACCATCGCAGACCGCCGGGGCTCGCTCAACGTGGACGACGAGGGCCATCCGTCGCAGAAAAACGTGCTGATTGAAGACGGTATTTTGCGCGGTTACATCCAGGACTCGATGAACGCGCGCCTGATGGGCGTGAAGCCCACCGGCAATGGTCGGCGCGAAAGCTATGCCCACGTCCCCATGCCGCGCATGACCAACACCTACATGCTGGGCGGCGACAAAAACCCCGAAGAAATTGTGGCCAGCATCAAAAAGGGCCTGTATGCCGTGAACTTCGGCGGCGGTCAGGTGGATATAACCAGCGGCAAATTTGTATTTTCGGCCAGCCAAGCTTATTGGGTGGAAAACGGCCAGATTCAATACCCCGTGAAGGGCGCCACCTTGGTGGGCAACGGCCCCGACTCGCTCACACGCGTCAGTATGATCGGCAACGACATGAAGCTCGACAGCGGCGTGGGCACCTGCGGCAAAGAAGGCCAGAGCGTGCCTGTGGGCGTGGGTCAGCCCACCCTGCGCATTGAAGGTTTGACCGTGGGCGGCACCGCCTAATGGGCGCTGTAAGTCGGTCGTCATACCGTCTGTGCTACATTGTCGACCCATGAAAACGCGTTTCGCTTTTGCCTTTTATTTTTGGTTCTCAGTCCCTGGCGGACGAGAGGCGAGGC
>JAUXXN010000106.1 GCA_030684755.1 Hydrogenophaga sp. | reverse complement strand
GTCACCACGTTGGCGATCGATGAGCCGGAAATGATGCCCGTGGCCGCCGAAGACAGCACCGCCGCCTTGGCCGGGCCGCCGCGCATGTGGCCTAACATGGCAAAGGCCGACTTGATGAAGTAGTTGCCAGCGCCCGCTTTGTCCAGCAGCGAGCCAAACAACACAAACAAAAAGATGAAACCGCTGGACACACCCAACGCCACGCCAAACACGCCTTCGGTGGTGAGCCACTGGTGACTCATGGCTCGGTTGAGGGAGAAACCGCGGTGAGCAATCATTTCGGGCATGTAGGCGCCCCCAAAGGTGTACCCCAAGAACACCAGTGCCACGATCACCATGGGCAAGCCCAGCACGCGCCGGGTGGCTTCAAGCAGCAACACGATACCGACCGCACCGGTATACACATCCATGGGGGTCGGCTGGCCCGGGCGTGTGGCCAACTCATTGTAGAAAAAGAAGAGGTAAGTGGCACAAAAGGTGCCCACCACGGCAAACACCCAGTCGGTGATGGGCACATAGGCACGCGGTGAGCGCTTGAATGCTGGGTAAGCCATGTACGACAGAAAAACGGCAAAACCGAGGTGGATGGCGCGGGTTTCGGTGTCGTTGAACACCAGAATGCCCAGGCTGAACGGCAGCGGTGAGGCAATCCATAGTTGGAATAGGGACCAGGCGAGCGCCACGGCGAGCAGCATGCGGCTCATCCAAGGGCCAGGTGCTCGGCCGCCGGTATCGTTGTCGGCAACCAGTTGGTTGACGTCAACCTCGGGTGCGTTGTGGGTTTTCATGCAGACCTGTGCGTTGAGTTTTTGGTGAGGGGCCAACAAAAAAGCCCTGACGGGTCAGAGCTTTTTTGCTACATCAGTCCGTTGGGACCCATGTGGTCAGCGGGACCTTACATCCAGCCTTTTTCCTTGTAGTACTTCAAGGCACCGGGGTGCAGAGGAGCCGACAAACCATCCTTGATCATGTTCTTGGGATCGAGCCCGACGAACGCGGGGTGCAGCTTCTTGAACTCGTCAAAGTTCTCAAACACCGCTTTGACCAACTCGTACACCGCTGCGTCAGACACCTTGGCCGAGGTCACAAACGAAGCCAGAACACCGTAGGTGGGCGTTGGGTTGGGGTGGCCAGCGTACAGACCACCGGGGATGTTCACCTTGGCGTAATAGCTGTTGGCAGCAACCAATTTGTCCACCGCTGGGCCGGTCATAGGAACCAGTCGGGCGCCGCAGGTGGTGATCGGGTCCTGGATGTTGGCGCTGGGGTGGCCCACACCATAGAAGAAACCGTCGATCTTGTTGTCGCACAGGGCAGCACCATGTTCGTCGGCCTTGAGCTCGGCGGCCAGACCAAAGTCGCTGATCTTGCCGCCACTGCTGGCCAGGAACTCGTCCATGGCAGCGCGCGTGCCGGAGCCAGGGTTGCCGACGTTGAAGCGCTTGCCCTTCAGGTCGTCAAACTTGGTGATGTTGGCCTCTTTGCGCGACAGCACGGTGAAGGGCTCGGGGTGGATGGAGAACACAGAGCGCAGGTCGGTGTGCTTGCCGTCTT
>JAUXXN010000493.1 GCA_030684755.1 Hydrogenophaga sp. | reverse complement strand
GCGGTGGTGATCTGTTCGGCGGTGATGCCCAACGCTTCCATCGCCTTGGGGTCTAGGTCGATGTTCACCGCACGCTGTGTGCCGCCCACCAGCGTCACCGAACCCACACCGCGCACGTTTTCCAGCCGCTTTTTCAGGGTTTGTTCGGCCCAGGTGGTCACGGCCACGGCGGAAGGCGCGTTGCCGTTCACCGCTTCGGGAATGACCGCGAGCGACCAGATGGAGCGCGCCGCCGGGTCAAAGCGCAGCACGCGCGGCTCTTTCACTTCCGAGCGCAGCGTGGGCCGCAGAATCGCGATTTTTTCGCGCACGTCTTCGGCGGCCTTGCGGCCATCCACCGTGAGCTGAAATTCAACAATGACGACCGATCTGCCCTCGTAGCTTCGCGAGCTCAGGGCATTCACGCCAGCGATGGCGTTCACCGCTTCTTCGACCTTTTTTGTCAACTCCGACTCAACGATCTCGGGCGAAGCACCTGGGTATTCGGTGGTGACCACCACCACCGGAAAGTCGATGTTGGGGAACTGGTCGATCTGCAGCCGCTGGAATGAAAACAAGCCCAGCACCACGAAGGCCACCATCACCATCGTGGCAAACACCGGGTTGCGCAACGAAATCTGGGTGAACCACATGGTGCGCTCTCAGTGGGTGTTGGTTGGAGCGGGGCTGCTGGCGCTGGGCGTTGTACTGGTGGTGTGGCCTGCGGTCTGAACACGCACTTCGGTGCCTTCTCGTATCAGCCCAGCTTGCGCCCGCAACAGCTGGGTGCCTGCGGGCACACCCTCCAGCGACACCATGGGCTCGCCGTCTAGCAGGCCGCGCGCGCCGGGCACCACGGTCTGGTGTTGTATGCGGCCATCGCGCAACAGCTGCACATAGGGTTTTGGCTTGTCGTTACGCACCGCCGAGAGCGGCGCCGCCAGCGCATTGACCTGCCCGGTGACGATATAGCCCTGAGCAAACAGCCCCTGGCGCATGCCCGCATTGGCCGACACGCGCAAATACACCAGCACACTGCGGCTGCCCGCCTGCACGCTGGGGTTGATGCGCGCCACTGTGGCCGGCACAGGTTGCGCCAAGCCCTCCACCGTCAGGTTCACCTGCAAGCCAGGCAGCACGGCCATCGCTTCCGAGGGGGCCAGAGCGGCTTCCAGTTCAAAGCCGGACAGGTCCACCACCTCCAGCAAGCGGGTGTCCAGCCCCACCCGTTCGCCGTTTTGCACCAGCCGGGCCGACACCTGGCCGTTGATGGGCGAGCGCAGCGTGGTGTCGGCCAGCGTTTTGCGGGCGATGTCGCGCGCGGCCAGCGCCGCTTGGTGGTTGGCCTCGGCAGCGGCCAAGTTGGCGGTGGAGGTGTCCAGCGCGGTGGCCGAAATAAAGCCCTGACGCACCAGGGCTTGGTTGTTTTCCAGCGTGCGCCGCGCAATACTGACCTGTGCCAGCGCCGCATCAGCTTGTTGGCTGGCTTGGCGCAGTCGGGCTTGGGCCTCGGTGCTGTCGATGCGCGCCAGCACCTCGCCTGCGCGCACCGTGTCGCCCTCGCGCTTGCGCAGGCCCTGCACCTCGCCAGCCACACGGGCCTTGATGGACGCTGTCTGCAAGGCCTTGAGCGAGCCCGAAATGTCCACAGTTTGCGCCAGCGTCAGCGGCTGCACGGCCACCACGTCTGCCGCCGTCAGTTCGTACACCGGGGCTTGTTGCAGCGCGGCGGCGGCTTGGGTGGCGGCGTCGCGCTGGTCGGCGCGCTTGTTGAGCGCGCGCGCCACGCCAAGCGCAATCGCCAGCACCAGCGCAGTGAGCAACAACCATTGAAACCAGGGGCGGCGTGGGGTGGTCATGGGCATGGCAAAAAAAGTGGGTGGGGCCGCGCGCTCAGCAGGCCGGGGCAACCATGCCGTTGAGCAACAGGCTCAACTGGCTGTCGATAAAGGTGATGGGGTCAATGGTGTGCGAAGCCGGGCAGCACGGCGTCATGGCGTGCTTCCACATCAGCAGAAAAATCATCGGAGCAATCAGGCTGTACACCGCGTAGTCCAGATGCAGCGGTCTGAACTCGCC
>JAUXXN010000476.1 GCA_030684755.1 Hydrogenophaga sp. | reverse complement strand
GCTTCCCGGTTCGCCGCGAAATCTGCCGCTTGGATGTCTTATGCAATGGTGTGCGGTGAAGGCGGGCGCTGCGGTGGCGGCGCATTTTTTATCGGGTTGCGCTGGGCAAGATGGTCCAAATACTGTTGTAAACCCTGGTCTTCCCGTTCCAAAAAACGTTCAACCGCGTTGGCAAACGACGGGTGGGCAAGCCAGTGCGCGCTGGTGGTTTTCACGGGCAACAAGGCGCGGGCCATTTTGTGCTCACCTTGTGCCCCTCCTTCAAAACGCCTGTAACCCTGGGCGATGCACCAAGCCAATGGCTGGTAGTAACAGGCCTCAAAGTGCAGGCAGTCCACACGCTCCAAGGCGCCCCAGTAGCGCCCGTAAGCCACACGCGCCTGGGTATCAATCCCAATCAGGCTGCTGGCTATGGGTTGGCCGTCTCGCTCAGCGATGAACAGCAGCCAGTGCTCGGACATGTTCTGCGCCATTCGTTGAAAAAAATCCCGGTTCAGATAAGGTGCATTGCCGTGTTCACGGTAGGTGCGCTCGTAGCAGCGGTAAAAAAAGTCCCAGTCCGCCACCGATATGGCTGTGCCCAGCGACCAGCGAAATACCACCCCTGCCTCAGCCACTTTGCGCCGCTCTTGTCGAATTTTCTTGCGCTTTTCCTGCTGCAAGCTGACCAGGAAATGGTCGAAATTCTGAAAGCACTGTGGCTCGGCACCGGTCATGCCAGCGCCCTCGGAAGAGGGCGAACCACACAAATTTGGGGGCGTGGGGGCCACATTTTTCCAGTGGAATTGCACCGTGTACCGCAGCATCATGCCTGCGGCCTCACAAGCCACCACATCTTGTGGCTGCGCAAACAGCAGATGCAATGACGACAGGTGTTCCTCGCGGGTGTGGGTCAGCAGTGCGTGCACCAGCGCCTTGCGCGCGGCCGGGTCTTTTGCCAGCAAACGTGCACCGGGCACGGGTGTGAATGGCACGGCCACCAATGCTTTGGGGTAATAGTCCAGCCCATGCTGGGCGTAGGCATTGGCCCAAGCCCAGTCGAAAACATATTCGCCGTACGAATGGTTCTTCAAATACAGGGGGCAGGCCGCATGCAGATCGGCCCCTTGCCACAGGGTAACGAACCGGGCTTGCCAGCCTGCCGGGTGTTGCGCACAACCACTGACATGCAGGGCCACCAGGTAGGCGTGGTCCATGAATGGACTGGGGTCTGCCTCCCGGGCCAGCAGCTGGTTCCAGGCTTCGGCAGGTATGTCTAGCGGTGAGGAAAAGACCCGGGTGACATAATCAGCGCTCGTCATGGCGGACCTCAAAAATCTGCCCATACAGGCATTGTGCAGGCCGACGGCGCACCGTTATTGATGGCTTTTTTGTTGACCGATTCCGTTCTTATTTCAGACCGCATGACACTTCCAATTTGCGTGGCCCAGCTCAACTTTGTGGTGGGCGACATGGCGGGCAATGCCCAAAAAATCATCGCCGCTGCGCAGCAGGCCCACGGCAGCGGTGTGCGGGTGCTGATCACGCCCGAACTGGCCCTTTGCGGTTACGCGGCTGAAGACCTGTTTTTGCGCCCGGCGTTCATCGATGCCTGTGATGATGCCTTGAAAACTATCGCCCTTCAGACCGCCGGTTTCCACGGACTGCATATCGTGGTGGGGCATCCAGCGCGCGTGCCCGATGAAGCCCGCCGCGAGCGCAGTGTGTCGGTGGCCCGCTTGTACAACGCCGCCAGCGTGCTGCTCAACGGCGCTGTGACCCACACCTACGCCAAGCGCGAGTTGCCCAACTACCAGGTGTTTGACGAACGGCGCTATTTTGTGCCGGGGCAATGCATCGGCGTTTTCGATGTGGGCACCGCAGACGGCGAGACGGTGCGGGTGGGACTGATGATTTGTGAAGATGCTTGGTTTGAAGCACCGGCAGCCCAGGCCAAGGCGGCTGGCGCGCAGTTGCTGGTGGTTATCAATGCATCACCTTTTCACACCGGCAAAGGCGGTGAACGCGAGGCTGCCATGCAGGTGCGGACACAGGCCACTGGTTTGCCGCTGGTTTATGCGCATTTGGTGGGTGGGCAGGACGAGATTGTGTTTGAGGGGCGAAGTTTTGTGCTGGACGCTGACGGCTCGCTCGCAGGGCGTGCCGTGAGT
>JAUXXN010000463.1 GCA_030684755.1 Hydrogenophaga sp. | reverse complement strand
CGTCGTCGCCCACGGCAAACACGGCATTACTTTCCCCGGTCAAGCTCTCCAGCGGCGGCGCGCTGAACATCTTGATCCACGCGTATTGCAGGCGGTTGGTGTCCTGAAACTCGTCGATGAGAATGTGCCGAAAGCGCCGCTGGTAGTGCTCGCGCACCGGGTCGTTGTCGCGCAGCACCTCGTACGAACGCAACATGAGTTCGCCAAAATCCACCACGCCTTCACGCTGGCATTGTTCTTCGTACAGCGCGTACAGCTCCACTTTCTTGCGGGTTTCTTCATCGCGAGCCTGTACGTCAGCAGGGCGCTTGCCGTCCTCTTTGCAACCGCTGATGAAGTGTTGCACCTGCTTGGGTGGAAAGCGCTCGTCGTCCACATTGAACTGTTTGCACAAGCGTTTCACCGCCGAGAGCTGGTCTTGCGTGTCCAGAATCTGGAATGTTTGCGGCAGGTTGGCAATTTTGTGGTGGGCACGCAGGAAGCGGTTGCACAGCCCGTGAAAGGTGCCGATCCACATGCCGCGCACGTTGATGGGCAGCATGCCGCCCAGCCGCGTCATCATTTCCTTGGCGGCCTTGTTGGTGAAGGTCACCGCCAAAATGCCGCCGGGCGTGACCTGCCCGGTCTGCAGCAGCCAGGCAATGCGGGTGGTGAGCACACGGGTTTTGCCCGAGCCGGCACCCGCGAGGATGAGCGCGTGCTCGGCGGGCAGTGTCACGGCGGCACCCTGCTCGGTGTTCAGGCCCGCGAGCAGCGGGGACGGAGAGACGGATTCTTCAAACAGCATACGCTTGATTGTAGAAAGGCCAGCCTGCACGCGTTGGACATACGCGTCTTTGTATGGAACCCATACGAGCCACGGGGGTCGCGCACGCTGTTGCAGCTGGGTGGATGCGCCTAGAATCGGTCACCGGGCCCAAGATTCTTGCGCCCGGTTTCTTTTTGGCCGGATGGGTTCCGGTCGGACTGAAAGCCGGACCCAAGCCAAGCGCTCTCCCTGTTCACACACAACAGCTTTCTGGAGCCTGGTTTTTATGGAAATTTTTGACTACGACAACATCCTGCTGCTGCCACGCAAATGCCGCGTCGAAAGCCGTTCAGAGTGCGACGCGGGCGTGGAGTTGGGCGGGCGCAAGTTTCGCCTGCCGGTGGTGCCCGCCAACATGAAGACGGTGGTGGACGAATCCATCAGCCTCTGGCTGGCGCAACACGGCTACTTTTATGTGATGCACCGGTTCGATCTGGACAACGTGCAGTTCGTGCGTGACATGCATGCCAAGGGCGTTTATGCCTCGATTTCGCTGGGCGTGAAGGCGCCCGACCGCGCCACGGTGGACACCCTGGCGGCTGAGGGCCTGGTACCGGAATTCATCACCATCGACATTGCCCATGGCCATGCCGACAGCGTGCGCGACATGATCGGCTACATCAAAGGCAAGCTGCCCAGCAGCTTCGTGATTGCTGGCAACGTGGCCACGCCCGAAGCCGTGATTGACCTGGAAAACTGGGGCGCAGACGCAACCAAGGTGGGCGTGGGCCCGGGCAAGGTGTGCATCACCAAGCTCAAGACCGGTTTTGGCACTGGCGGCTGGCAGCTCAGCGCGCTCAAATGGTGCGCCCGCGTGGCCACCAAACCCATCATTGCCGACGGCGGCATCCGCAGCCACGGCGACATTGCCAAGAGCATCCGTTTTGGATCGTCCATGGTGATGATAGGTTCGCTGTTTGCGGGCCACGAAGAGTCGCCCGGAAAAACCGTGGAGGTGGACGGCGCCTTGTTCAAGGAATACTACGGCTCGGCCAGCGACTTCAACAAAGGTGAGTACAAGCACGTGGAAGGCAAGCGCATTTTGGAACCCATCAAGGGCAAGCTGGCCAACACGCTGATTGAAATGGAGCAAGACGTGCAGAGCTCCATCAGCTATTCGGGCGGCACCAAGCTGGCCGATCTGAAGAAGGTGAACTACGTGGTGCTGGGCGGTGAAAACGCCGGTGAACACCTGTTTATGTGAATGAGATCCGCCTGCGGCCTGGGCTTGGGCACGCGCGCCGGAGGGGGTTGAGCCTACGCCTTCAACAGCTGGCGTGCCAGCTTGTGCAACCGGTGCTCGGGTTGCACCAGCGCCCCCAACACGCTGAAGTGGTTCAGGCCCGGCAGGGCTTCGCACACGGGCACCACCTCTTGGCCCCAGGCTTGCTGGATCAACTGGTTGTGGCGCAAGAATTCGCTGCTCTCGTTGCCCCCGGCCACGGTGTAGAGCACGCCGCGCCCGGCTTGCACCGCTGGCGCGGGCAGCAGCGCCGGGCTGGCTCGCCTCACCTGCTCGGGCGTGAGCCGCAGCGAATCGGCCAGAAACGGTGTGTGGCGCAGTGGCTCCAGGTCGTACAGGCCTGAAATAGATAACGCGTTTTTCACCAGAGCCGCTGGCAAGTCCGCTTGGTAGGTAGGCCATTGGCAGGCCAGCAGCATGGCGGCCAGGTGCCCGCCGGCCGAATGCCCCACCACGGTGATGCGGCTCGGGTCTCCGCCGTGGGTGGCGATGTGGCGGTACACCCAGGCCAGCGCTTTCACCATCTGCATCGTGATGTCGGGAATGGTGACCGCTGGGCACAGCGCGTAGTTGGGCACCACCACGCAGGCACCCTGCTTCACAAAGGCCGGCGCCAGAAACGAATGGTCGGCTTTGTCCAGGCTGCGCCAGTAGCCGCCATGAATGAACACCAGCACCGGCGCAGGCGCCCTGCCCGGCTTGCGCGCAGCGGGAAAGATGTCCAGCGTTTCACCGCTGCCGTGCCCATAGGCCACGTCCAGCAGGGCCTCACCCGCCGCACGTACCGCAGCAGAGTCGCGAGCCCACCGCTCAAAATGGCTGGCATGCTCGGGCACCAGGGCGCGGTTGTTGTACTGGCTATCGAGCCAGGCCAGGTCGGGGAGTTTGGAGGCATTCATGCGTCGGCATTGTGTCACGCACCCCCGCCACACTCCACCTACAATTTTCTTGAAGCAGCCGATGCAGGCCACCTTCATCTCCAACAGAAGACCCACGTGAACACTACTACCGAACTCCAAAACCCTTCTCAACAACCGGCCCAGGTGGCTGTCCTTGGCATCGGCATGATGGGTTTTCCGATGGCTCGGCGCCTGTGCGAAGCCGGTTGCACCGTGAGCGTTTGGAACCGCTCGAAAACCAAGGCCGAGCGCCTGCTGCCCTTCGGCGCCCGGGTGGCTGAAACGCCTGCAGACGCCGTGGCCCAGGCCGACATCGTCATCACGCTGCTGGAAAACGGCGCCGTGGTGGACGACGTGCTGTTTGCCCAGGGCGCTTCCCAAGCCCTGCGCCCGGGCACGCTGGTGGTTGACATGTCGTCCATACAGCCGCGCCAGACGCGCGAGCACGCCGCCCGGCTGCAAGCTCAGGGCGTGCACCACCTGGACGCACCGGTGTCGGGCGGCACGGTGGGTGCTGAGCAAGGCACGCTCGCCATCATGGCGGGCGGGGAAGCCGCTGACTTTGAGCGCGCGCAGCCGCTGCTGGAACTGCTGGGGCGCCCCACGCATGTGGGCCCGCACGGCGCCGGCCAGCTGGCCAAACTGGCCAACCAGATGATTGTCGGCATCACCATTGGCGCGGTGGCCGAAGCGATGTTGCTCTGCGAAAAAGGTGGCGCCGACATGGCCAAGGTCAAGCAAGCCATCAGCGGCGGGTTTGCCGACAGCCGTATCTTGCAGGTGCACGGTCAGCGCATGGTTGAACGCGATTTCACCAAACGCGCCGCCATCACCGTGCAACTCAAAGACATGCGCAACGCGCTGGCCACAGCCGGCGAAATTGGCTTTGAAGCGCCCATCACCGGCCTGTTTGAACAGCTCTTTGCCCAGGCCACCGAACACGGGCTGGGCGACCTGGACCATTCGGCGCTGTTTGTCGAACTGGCGCAGCGCAACGGCATGCGCTGAAAAGCAGAGCGCTAGCGACTGAACGCCCTTCTACAAAGTCAAGCAGGCACAAAAAAGCCGGACACATAGCCCGGCTTTTTTAAATGGGCTCGAAGGCCCTGTCTCACGCCAACTCAGCGTGGGCTGCGGCGTGCCACTGGGCGGGCCGGTGCGCCACCTTCGGTGCGGCGGGGAGCAAACTCACCACCGCGCATAGCGGCGCGCACGGAATTGCCACGGTCGCTGAAACGATCGCCGCTGCGGGCTTCGGGGCGGCCAAAACCAGTGCCACCTGCGGGCTTAGCACCAAAGCCGGTGCGTGCTGGTGGCTTGTCGCCAAAACCACGGCTGGCGGGGCGGCTGTCGCCACGGTTGTCAAAACGGTTTTCGGTGCGCGGGGCTTCGCGCTCGAAACGGTTGCCTTCAAAACGCGGTGCATCGCCGCGACCCTCGAAGCGGGGTGCATCACCGCGTCCTTCAAAACGGGGGGCTTCGTTGCGACCTTCAAAGCGCGGTGCGTCACCACGTCCTTCGAAACGCGGGCCACGCGGTGCGGGTGCGCCACGGCGGTCGGCAAAACGGTCGTTGCTGTTGCCACGGCCCGCTGGGCGGCCACCGGGGGCGCCACGGCCAAACGGCTCGGCGGACGGTGCGCGCTGGCGCGGCTCCATGCCGGGGATGGTTTCCACCGCAATGCGCTGGCGGGTGAAGGCTTCGATGTCGAAGATCTTGCGGCGGTCGCGCATTTCGGCAAACGTGATGGCCTGGCCATCACGGCCGGCACGGCCAGTGCGGCCAATGCGGTGCGTGTAGTCTTCGGCTTTCATCGGCAGGCCGAAGTTGAACACGTGGGTGATGGTGGGCACATCAATGCCGCGGGCCGCTACATCGGTGGCCACCAGAATTTGCACCTGGCCATCGCGCAGCGCCATCAGGCGGCGGTTGCGAATGCCTTGACTCAGCGCGCCATGCAGTGCCACGGCAGCAAAGCCGGACTGCTGCAGATCGGTGGCGAGGCCGTCGCATTCAATTTGCGTGCTGCAAAACACGATGGCTTGGTTGATGGTGGTGTCGCGCAGCCAGTGGTCGAGCAGCGTGCGCTTGTGCTGGGCGTTGTCGGCCCAGAACAGCTTTTGCTGGATGTTGACGTGCTGCTCTTGCGGGCTGTCGATCTGCACTTTTTGAACGTGCTTGCCGCCGTCGTGCATCACGCGCATGGCGAGTTGCTGGATGCGGGGCGCGAACGTGGCCGAGAACATCATGGTCTGGCGGCGCTGGCTGGTCATGTCGTTGACATCGGCTAGGTCGTCGGAGAAGCCCAGATCGAGCATGCGATCGGCTTCGTCAACCACCAAGAACTGCACTTTGTCAAGCTTGATCTGCTGCGAGCGTTGCAGGTCCAGCAAGCGGCCAGGTGTGGCCACCACCAGATCGGCGTTTTGCAGGCGGGCAATTTGCACCTGGTAAGGCATACCGCCAACGATGTTGGCAATACGCAGGCCACGGCAATGGCGCACCAAGTCGATCGCGTCTTGTGCCACCTGTTGGGCCAGTTCGCGGGTGGGACACAAGATCAGGGCGCCCGGGGTGGCGGCCTTGAAGTTGCGTGCGCTGGTGGGGTCTTTGCGCTTGGGGCGCTTGGGAGCGGCTTCGCCACGGGCCAAGGCTTCGGCCACGGAGCGGTCGAAGTCGGCACGTTCCTGGGCTTCAGCTTGTGCCTGCTGTTGCAGCAGGGTGTGCAGCACGGGCAGCAAGAAAGCAGCGGTTTTGCCGCTACCGGTCTGGCTGGACACCATCAGGTCGGCGTAACGAACTTCGCCTTCGGCCAGCATGGCCTTGGGCACCACGTTGTTTTGCACTTGGGTGGGCTTGAGGTAACCGAGATCGACACAGGCTTGAACCAACTCGGGCGCAAGGCCCAGCAGTTCAAAGCCATTGGGCTCGGTGACCACGGGGGCGGTGTCGGCCATGTCGTCGGCGGCGTCCATGGCCACGTCGGCCACTTCAGCGATAAAAGCGTCTTGCGCAGGCGAAAATTCGTCGCGGGTGTTGTCGGAGAAATCCAATGAGTCGTTCATGTTCCATCATCCTGTGCGCAAAAAATGGCGCGCACGTGATCGAGCAAAGCGGGAACTGTTCTGGGCAAGCGGGCAAAGCCGGTGCCGCAGTTTCAGGCTGCTTCATTCGTGGTTGGCAAAAACATCAACCATCAAACGAAGAGCGCCGCTCGTCAGATCAAAAAATCTGACAGAGGATGGCGCATAGGCCCTGGAGATAAACATCAACCGTGAAGACCCACCGGTGGTGGATGGCTGTCACGGTCGTGGCCGTCAGTGGGGAAGCTTGAGCGGTTTTGCTGCTGGCTTCCCGACGGTATCAGGACTCTGTGTGTGAGGCAGATGCACAATTTAGCGCAGTTTCCTGCGCAGCCTTAGATTATCGCAGATTTTAGGGAAAACCCTAAAATTATTTTTCATGTGACTCAACTGAGTACCGCCGCCACAATGTGGAAGAGGAAGGCCGCCAACACCGCTGTGGCGGGCACGGTGACGATCCAAGCGGCCACAATGCGAAGAACAGTCGAGCGTTTGACAATTTCCTGCTTGTAGGCCTTCTTCAGCGCCTTGCGCTCGCTCTTGGCAAACAGCGCCCCTTCGGCCTCAGCGCGCGCCTCGGTGCGTCGGTTCATGTCGGCCAACATGCGTTTTTTCTCCAACACCTCGGCCGCCTTGAAGCGTTGCAAGTAAGCCTCTACTTCGAGACGGTCCTGCCCCTGGTGACCTGCAAACACCGCCGCTTCCATCTTGGCGTAGTTCACTTTGAGCAGCTCGCGCAAAAAGCCGACGCCAAACACTGCTCCGATGGTCACGTGCGTGGTGGACACGGGCATACCCAACTGGGACGCCGCGATCACGGTGAGTGTGGCGGCCATAGCGATGGAATAGGCACGCATGTTGTCTAACTCGGTGATCTCTTTGCCCACGGTTCGGATCAGCTTGGCGCCGTACAAAGCCAGGCCAATCGCCAAACCCAGCGCGCCCAGCACCATGATCCACAGGGGGGTGGGCGCTTTCGTAGCCACGGCGCCAGACTTCACGGCCTCGTAGATGGCGGCCAGCGGGCCAATGGCATTGGCCACATCGTTGGCGCCATGAGCAAAGCTCAACAACGCCGCCGAGCACACCAGAGGCCAAGTGAACAGTCGGTTGACGCCAACTTTGCTGTTCTCTTGGCGCGCAGCCATGCGTGCAACAGGCTTGCGAACCAACGCCCACGCCACTGCGGCTATAAGTCCGCCCCCTAACAGCGCAGACACGAAACCCACCTTGACCAGCTGACCCAAACCTTTGAGCATCATGTAAGTTCCAAAGGCCCAGACCATGACAGCGATGAGCCAAGGCACCATGCGGGCGGCAGCTTCGGTTTTTTCAATCCGGTACGTGATGCTGCGTTTGATGAGGTACAAAAAACCCGCTGCAATGCCACCGCCCATCAGTGGAGAAGTCACCCAACTCGCCACAATGGCGCCGATGGTGCCCCAGTTGACCAGGCCCCAGCCGCCCGCTGCAATGCCTGCGCCCATCACAGCACCAATAATCGAGTGCGTGGTTGAAACCGGAGCGCCCACCGCCGTAGCTAGGTTCAGCCACAGAGCACCGGCCAACAGTGCAGCGAACATGACCCAGGCAAACAACTTGGGATCGGAGATCTGCTTGGCATCAATAATCCCACCCTTGATGGTGCCAACCACCTCGCCACCAGCCACGATGGCCCCCAGGGCTTCAAAAACAGCGGCAATGACAATGGCCCAGCCCATGGTGATGGCGCCTGATCCCACAGCGGGGCCCAGATTGTTGGCCACATCGTTGGCGCCGATGTTCATGGCCATGTAGGCGCCCACAGACGCCGCCACAATCAACAGCCAAACAGCCGACGACGAAAGCCCCGCCGTCGAAGCACCCGTGAGTGAGGCATACACGCCCACCAGAATTAAAAAGAGAACGGCTGCGCCCAGTTGAAGCACATCCTGGTACTTGGAAAAAAAACGGGATTTTGATTTTTTTGTCATAAAAATTTCGCGTGAATGTCATTATTCTGACATGCGAATGAGCGCAACTTATGCTGCTGCAGCGCTTATGACAGCACCTTCAATACCCCATCCAAACCGCAGGTCAGCGCAAAAAGTGTTTGCGGTAGTGCTCCAGTTCGTCAATGGACTCATGCACATCGGCCATCGCCGTGTGCTTTTGGTGCTTTTTGAAAGCGTCGTACACCGCCGGACTCCAACGTTTGGCAAGTTCTTTGAGTGTGCTCACGTCCAAACAGCGGTAATGAAAATACGCTTCTAGTTTGGGCATGAACTTCACCAAAAAGCGGCGGTCTTGGCTGATGGTGTTGCCGCACATGGGCGAGCTGTTTTTCGGAACGAATTTTCCAATGAACGCCAGCATTTCGGCCTGCGCCTGCTCTTCGGTGACTGTGCTGGCGCGCACTTTGTCAATCAGGCCGCTGCGACCGTGCGTACCCTTGTTCCAGTTGTCCATGGCGCCCAACACAGCGTCGCTTTGGTGAATGACCAACACAGGGCCTTCCACGCGCGGCGTCAATTGCGGTCCGGTGATGATCACCGCGATTTCAAGCAAACGTTCTTTTTCGGGATCTAAGCCACTCATTTCGCAGTCGATCCAGACCAAGTTCTGGTCACTTTTTGGCAATATAGGCACTGCGGATGGTGCAGCGGACGTGGGAGTTTCGGTGGAGTTGGTCGTTGTCATGGCGTGATTTTCGCCGATCAGGCGCAGTCGCCGGAGAACACCAAGGGAAACCTGAGCCCCCTTTGCGTCGAATCGAGCGGTCTTGGATAGACTCGGTGCCATGGACACCGCATCATTGACTTTCACCGCCGTTTTTTGCGCCTTGCTGGTGCTCAGCCTCATCACGCGCACCGTGCTGTCGAGCCGCCAGATTCGGCATGTGGCCCGCCACCGTGGCACCGTGCCAACGGCGTTCAGCCACACCATTTCGTTGCCTGCGCACCAAAAAGCCGCAGACTACACCATCACCAAATCGCGCTTTGGCATGCTGGAATTGTCTATCGATGCCGCGTTGCTGCTGGGCTGGACTCTGCTGGGTGGGTTGGACTGGCTCAATCAGGCGCTGCTGGCCGCGCTGGGCGGCGGCATGGTGCAACAACTGGCACTGCTGGCAGCTTTCACCTTGATCGGTGGCCTTTTCACCCTGCCGCTGGGTTGGTGGGCCACGTTCCGTATTGAAGAGCGTTTTGGTTTTAACAAAATGACGCTTTCTCTCTGGCTGGGTGACCTGCTCAAAGGGGCGCTGGTGGGCACCTTGGTGGGGCTGCCCATCGCTGCGCTGGTGTTGTGGCTCATGGGCACGGCGGGGTCCACCTGGTGGATTTGGGCGTGGGGCGTCTGGATGACCTTCAACCTGCTGGCTCTGGTGCTCTACCCCACCCTGATTGCCCCCTTGTTCAACAAATTCGAGCCGCTGCAAGACGAAACGCTTAAGGCTCGGGTCAACGCGCTGATGCAGCGTTGCGGCTTTGCAGCCAAGGGCCTGTTCGTCATGGACGGCAGCAAACGCAGTGCCCATGCCAATGCGTACTTCACCGGTTTTGGTGCCGCCAAACGCGTGGTGTTTTTTGATACCCTGCTGAAGCAACTCAGCCCTGCTGAAATTGATGCCGTACTGGCGCACGAGCTCGGCCACTACAAGCGCCGCCACATCATCAAGCGTATCGTGCTCATGTTCGGCTTGAGCTTGTTGGGCTTCGCACTGCTGGGCTGGTTGTCGGGCAAAGCCTGGTTTTACACCGGCCTGGGCGTGATGCCGTCGCTGGACGCTCCCAACAACGCGCTGGCCCTGCTGCTTTTCATGATGGCGGTGCCGCTGCTCACGTTTTTCCTCTCGCCGCTGATGGCTCACATGTCGCGCAGCCACGAGTTTGAGGCTGACGCTTACGCCATGGCCCAAACCAACGGTGCAGATCTGGCCAGCGCGCTGCTCAAGTTGTTCAAGGACAACGCCAGCACACTGACGCCCGACCCGGTGTATGCCCAGTTTTACTACTCACACCCGCCCGCCAGCGAGCGCTTGGCTCGCTTGCTGTCCACGGGCCCGGCCCACGCCGCCCGCCCCGCCTGAAAACCCAAAAGGACCACCATGAATCCGATCCACCACAACCGCCGCGCCCTCTCGGCCACCGAAATTGTGACCCAGCTGACCCAGCGCAACGGCGACGCAGCCCAAGGTTGGAAGCTCATCGACGGTTCGCTGGAAAAAACCTACACCTTCGCCAACTTTCACGAGACCATGGCCTTCGTCAACGCGCTGGCCTGGGTGGCGCACAGAGAAGACCACCACCCCGACTTGGCGCTGAGCTACGGCCGTTGCAACGTGCGATTCAACACGCACGATGTCGGCGGCATATCGGTCAGCGACTTTTTTTGCGCCGCTGCGGTAGACGCTCTGCTTAAAAACTGAAAACCCGAATTCCACACCCAACCCAGCACGGACTCCCCTTTTGAAACGAAGCCACATCCCGCCGCCCTCAGCATCCAACACGGTCCAATCTTCACCCACCGAAGGGCTGGTGGTGGCGGCTTATGGACGGCACTGCCTGGTTGAAAGCCCCGACGGACAACGGCGCATTTGCCACCCTCGCGGAAAAAAAAGCCAGGTGGTGGTGGGTGACCAGGTGCTGTGGCAAATCGCCGGTGACGAAGGCAGCATCGAGCGCGTACAAACAAGGCGCAACCTGTTTTACCGTCAGGACGAGATGCGTACCAAGTCGTTTGCGGCCAACCTCGACCAAGTTCTGGTGCTGGTTGCAGCCGACCCCGAGTTTTCTGAAAGTCAGTTGGCGCGGGCTCTGATTGCGGCAGAAGCTGAACACATTGACGTGTTGATCGTGCTCAACAAAAGCGATATTCAACCGGGTTTTGACCGCGCCTGGGCGCGCCTCACACCCTACCGCCGCATGGGCTGCACGGTGCTGCCGCTGCGGCTCAAGGGCGACACCGCAGCCAGCAGCGAAGCTGGACTGGATGAGTTGCACTCCCGACTTGCAAGCAAACGCACGCTGGTGCTGGGACCGTCTGGCGTGGGCAAGAGCACGCTGGTGAACCGCCTGGTTCCACACGCACGCGCCCTCACCGGTGAAATCTCACGCGCCCTCAATTCAGGCAAACACACCACCACCAGCACCACCTGGTACTGGGTGGACGAGCAGCGCCAGACCGCTTTGATCGACTCGCCCGGCTTCCAGGAGTTTGGCCTCAACCACATTGAGCCCATGCAGCTGGCGCACTTGATGCCCGACCTGCGAGCCAACCTGGGCACCTGCCGTTTTTACAACTGCACCCACCTGCATGAACCGGGTTGTGCTGTGTTGGCGCATGTGCAAGAAGGCGGTGTAACACCCATGGTCGAAAGCAGCGATGCCCTTGCCATCCACCCGTACCGCCACCA
>JAUXXN010000105.1 GCA_030684755.1 Hydrogenophaga sp. | reverse complement strand
CCGACATGCTGGCCCCGCTGCTGGCGCTGGGCGTGTTGCTGAGCCTGCTGGTGTATGGCGGCATCCGACGCGGGCTGGCCCCGCTGACCCGCCTCACGGCGCAACTGGAGCACCGTTCGGTCAACGCGCTGTCGCCCATTGGCATGACGCAAGCCCCCAGCGAAGTACACGCGCTGGTGCAAGCGGTGAACGGCCTGCTGGACGAAGTGGCGCGCAGCGTGAACCAAGAAAAACGCTTCATCAACGACGCCGCACACCAACTGCGCACGCCGCTGGCCGGGCTCATCAGCCAGGTGGAACTGGCGCAGCGCGAAACCACCGACCCCGCTCTGTCGCAGCGACTGGCCAAGGTGCTCACCGGCGCACAGCGCAGCGCCCACCTGGTACACCAGTTGCTCACCCTGGCCCGCACGGAAACCCGCGCCCGCAGTGAGCCGCTGGACCTGGCGGTGCTGGCGCGCGAAGTGGCCCGCGAATGGACACCGCGCGCCCTCGCTGCTGACATGGACCTGGGCTATGAGGGCGAAAACCACCTGATGATCAACGGTGACAAGCTGCAACTGCGCGAAGCCATGGCCAACCTGATCGACAACGCGCTGCGTTACACCCCACGCGGCAGCACCATCACCCTGCGGGTGCAAGCCCAGCCCAGCGGCGCGCTGCTGGCGGTGGAAGACAACGGCCCCGGCCTGAGCGACGACGACCTGGCCCATGTGTTCCAGCGCTTCTGGCGCGCCAGCGAACAGCCCGGCGGCTGCGGGTTGGGCCTGGCCATCGTGCAGGAAATTGCCCGCCGCCACGGCGGCGAAGCGCGGGTGGAACGGGTACAGCCGCACGGTTTGCGGGTTGGGGTGAAGCTTTCCCAGCCACTCCACACACACGCTTGAAGCCATGACCCAACATTGGTTGATGAAATCAGAGCCCGAGGAATGCTCGCTGGATGACGCACTGGCCGCCCCCAACGCCACCGTGCCCTGGACCGGCGTGCGCAACTACCAGGCCCGCAACTTCATGCGCGACAACATGCAAGTGGGCGACGGCGTGCTGTTCTACCACTCCAGCTGCGCAGAGCCGGGCATCGTGGGACTGGCGCAAGTGGCCTCGGGCGTGCGGCCCGACCCGACCCAGTTTGACCCCGCATCTCCCTACTTTGACGCCAAGTCCCCCGCCGACAAGCCGCGCTGGCTGCTGCTGGACGTGCAGGCGCTGAAGAAAACCCGGTTGATTGGCTTGGCCGAACTGCGCGCCACGCCCGAACTGGCCGACATGGTGGTGCTGCAGCGCGGCAGCCGCTTGTCCATCACGCCGGTGAGCATCGAACACTGGCGCTTCATCACCCAGCGGCTGCTGGGCGGCTGACCCCACGCCCCAACGCTTTTTCGTCTCGTCAAGCCGGGCGGGAAGCGGGTATCGTTTTCGCGATGCGCTCCCAGTCCCGCAGCGACTGCTGCAGCCGGTTTCGGGAATTGGGGTGGCCGTCGCTGAACGCCGCGCTCAGGCGCTTTTTCAGCGCTTCGCTGGGCGGTGCTGCAGCGGTGGTCTTGAGCTGGTCGATCACCAGCATCACGGTTTGAAAACTACGAGACTGCACCGCGAGCTCCAGCATGCCCTGCTCGCTGTCGGTCTGGTCGTGGACGTTGGCACCGTGTTCGATCATGTACTTGAGCACACCGGCCTTGCCGCCCTGGCAGGCCCAATGCAAAGGCACCACCCCGCCTTCAAGCCGGGCGGTGAAGTTGGCGTCGGGCGCAAGGCATTCGGGGGACAGCGGCCAACCCGATGCCTTGATCATTTGCTGGTGTTTCCAATCGGACATGGGATGTGCAGGGCCTTGTGTGTTCTGAGTTGCGGTGCAGTCTCTCACATGGGCTGGGTGGTGTGGCTTGCTGCAAGATTTTGGTGGCAAAGCAAGTCGCAATGATCTACAGCGGCAGGTTCAGCGACAACGGGCAGATCCGAACCGATGCGCCAAATCCGCCAACCCATTGACTGGGCGGTCACATGCCTCGCCGTTCGCCTCCGAAGGCACGCTGAAACCTCTGACATTGCGACCACCCAGCTCAAAACAAAGACGAAGCACCGCCAGCCATTCAGCTGGTTTTGAGTGAACGCCCCCTTATATCCCCATCAAGCCAGCCGAACACCCGATGACGTATCGAACCAGTTCGCGTGCGCCACCTGCACGTCCAGACCCACGCGGTCGCCCGGGTTCACGCGCACTTGGGGTGCGGTGCGCACCGTCACGTCGCCGGCGGCGGTTTTAACGACCACGTAGGTGTCGGCCCCGGTGGGCTCCACCACGCTGACTTCGCCGCGCCAAGGCGCTTCGTCGTTGAACACGATGTGTTCGGGCCGCAAACCCAGCAGGGCTTGGCTGCCTTGTGTGGCGGGGCTGACCATGGGCAGGTGGGCGCCCTGAATGGCAAAGCCCGCGCCGTTGGCCGATGCCGAGGCTTGGCCGGTGATCAGGTTCATGGTGGGCGAACCAATGAAGGTAGCCACGTAGGTATTGGCCGGGCGGTTGTAAATATCGTCCGGCGTGCCCAGCTGCTGCAGGATGCCGTCTTTCATCACCGCTATGCGGCTGCCCAGCGTCATGGCCTCGATCTGGTCGTGGGTCACGTACACGCTGGTGATGCCGCTGGCCTGGTGCAGGCGCTTGATTTCGGCGCGCATTTCCACGCGCAGCTTGGCGTCCAGGTT
>JAUXXN010000452.1 GCA_030684755.1 Hydrogenophaga sp. | reverse complement strand
CGGTTTCCTGAGATGCCCAGGTGGCGGAATTGGTAGACGCACTAGTTTCAGGTACTAGCGCCGAGAGGCGTGGAGGTTCGAGTCCTCTCTTGGGCACCACGATCATAAGGGCTTGCTGACGTAAAAGTTAGCAAGCCCTTTTCTTTTGAGCCTCCGGTGAAATCAAGTTTCTTAGGTCCAAACCTCGTTGGCACTTTCAGCAACGAAACGGATGCACGTAAACGATCATTCTGGCTATCCATCCAGAAACGGTCCCAAAAAAGCTTATAATTCGTTTTTTCCTGAGATGCCCAGGTGGCGGAATTGGTAGACGCACTAGTTTCAGGTACTAGCGCTGAAAGGCGTGGAGGTTCGAGTCCTCTCTTGGGCACCAACGATTCAAGGGCTTGCTGACTTATGTTGGCAAGCCCTTTTTCTTTGGTCCATGGATTCCACGAACAACCTGCTGGACCAAACAAAAAATCCGCGCGGCGTCGGCCGTCCGCCTGCGCGGTCGTGTTGTAAGCAGGTTTGCCAATCAGAACGGTACCGCCAACAAGTCATGGCCCTCAGCAGCCACGATACGTGCCTTGGTGAATTCACCCACCTTCAGGGTTTTGCTGATTTTTTCGGGCGGCAACAACCGCACCAGGCCGTCAATCTCAGGGGCGTCGGCATAGCTTCGGCCCACGCCACCTTTCTTGCCCATGCCGGGCGCCGAATCTACCAGCACCTGCATGATGGCCCCCACGCGCTTGCGCAATTTCTCAGACGAAACGGCTTCGGCCACAGCCATGAAGCGTGCGCGCCGCTCTTCTCGTACCGCCTCGGGAACCGGATTGGCCAGCGCGTTGGCGGCGGCGCCCTGAACGGGCGAAAAGGCGAAACAACCAGCCCGATCGATCTGTGCTTCCTGCACAAAATCAAGCAGATGCTGAAACTCAGCCTCGGTTTCACCCGGAAAACCCGCAATGAAGGTGCTCCTAACCACGATCTCGGGGCACAACTCGCGCCACCGCGCAATGCGTTCCAGATTTTTCTCGCCGCTGGCGGGCCGCTTCATGCGCCTGAGCACGTCGGGGTGGCTGTGTTGCAAAGGCACGTCCAGATAAGGCAGACACAGGCCTTCTGCCATGAGCGGAATGATGTCGTCCACATGCGGGTACGGATACACATAATGCAAGCGCACCCATGCACCATAGCCCTTGGCCAACTCACCCAGCGAGCGCACCAAGTCAAGCATGCGCGTCTTGACCGGCTTACCGTCCCAGAAACCGGTACGGTATTGCATGTCAACGCCGTAAGCCGAGGTGTCCTGACTCACCACCAGCAGTTCTTTGACACCCGCCTCAAACAACTTGCGTGCCTCGGTAAGCACATCACCAATGGGTCGACTCACCAAGTCACCGCGCATGGACGGGATGATGCAAAACGTGCAGCGGTGGTTGCAACCTTCGCTGATCTTCAAGTACGCGTAGTGTCGCGGTGTGAGCTTGATCCCTTGGGCAGGCACCAAGTCCACAAAGGGGTCGTGCGGCTTGGGCAGGTGCAGGTGCACCGCCGCCATCACCTCATGGGTGGCGTGCGGGCCGGTAACGGCCAGCACGCTCGGATGCATTTTACGCACCAGGTTGTCGCCGTCGTCACCGGTTCGCGCGCCCAAGCAACCCGTGACGATCACCTTGCCGTTTTCAGCCAACGCTTCGCCAATGGTGTCCAAACTTTCACGCACCGCATCGTCAATGAAGCCGCAGGTGTTCACGATCACCAGATCGGCACCGGCGAACGTTTTTGAAGTTTGGTAACCCTCGGCGCTGAGCTGGGTCAGAATAAGTTCGGAGTCGGTCAGCGCTTTTGGGCAACCCAGGCTGACAAAACCGACTTTGGGCGCCGCAGCGCCCGGGGTGGAAACAAGTTCAATCATGGGCAGATTGTCTCAGACAGACCACGTTTTTATTCACAGACAATCAACCCGAAATTTTCACCGTTGCAAACTACCGCTTCAGGCCCAGAGCTGCCATCATCTGCTCGCTGTTTTTTTGCATTTGCTCTTGCATTTGTGTGAATGCCGTTCGCGACTGCTCCATGTAGGTTCCCATCATTCCCTGCATCATGGGGGACTGCACGTTCGTGAACTGCTTCCAGACTTCCGGATTGAGGCCCTTGGTCTGCTCGGGCATCTTGTTCTGCAGGTCCATGAATATCTGAACGTTTTTCTCTAGGTACGCGCCCATGAAGTCCTGCATCGCG
>JAUXXN010000004.1 GCA_030684755.1 Hydrogenophaga sp. | reverse complement strand
GCCCTGGCGCGGTGGGCGCCTCAAGCCAGCACCGACGACTGGGCGTTGGCTTGGCAGCTCAGCGCTGGCGGAGGTGATCTCGCGCTGGCTGAGCGGGTGGCTGCTCAGGCGCTGGCCAGTGGGCAGCCGCAGCTTTGGGGCGAGCGCCTAGCGCAGGTGCGCGAATGGGCAGGCAAGCCTCACGACGCGCTTCAAGCCTGGCTCGCGCAGTGGCAGCGTGCTGGTGGTGAGCCAGCCTTTGCTCAGGTGCTGCGTTTGGGCTCTCTGCTCTACGACGACCAAGCGCTGCTGCTGGCTTGGCGCCTGCGACAGCAACGTATGCCGCTGGATGACGAGACCCTGCGCCAACTTGTGGTGCTCTACGAGCGGGTGGGCAACCCGGAGCTTGCGCTGACGCTGATGGATGAACGGGTGGCTCGGGCCCGTGGATCTGCCGATGCACCGGTTTGGCAATTGGCGATAGCCGAATTGCTGGTTCGCATGGGTCAGACGCAGCGAGCACTCTTGAAGTACGACCTGGCACTGTCCGGCGGTCTGACCCAGGCCCAAGCACTGGCGGCGGCGCGCGTGGCGTTGTGGGCCAACGATGCCGAGCGTGCCCTGCGCTATTTGCTGGCTGCCGACGATGGCGCCGAGGTCGAAGAAAGCAATGTCGAGTTCGTTCGGCTGTTGGCCGACGTGGCCTGGGACCGAAGCCAACTCGATCTTGCGAGCGCGGTACTGGCGCGGTTGGTGGCAAAAAGGCGTGAAACACCCTACCAAGCGGTGCGCTGGTTGATGCGGCTTGCCAGCGGGAATGACCCGCGCTGGTTGGTCGAGTCGTCGCTGCTGTCGCAGCGCCATCCGCTAGAGGCGTCTGTGCGCGCGCAATGGCAGGCAGCTGTTTTTTCTCTGGGCCAGCGAGCAGATTGGGCCGCATTTTGGGCCGCGCAGACCCCAGCGGTGCAGGCGCAACTGGGGCGCGATGCTTCTTTTCTGGCGTCACGTGCTTGGTTTTGGCAGCGCTTGGGTGAAGGTCGGCTCGCACGGACTGACATGGAATCTGCAGCCTCTTTGCGCCCGAAAGATCGGGGGTTGCTGAGCGGGTTGCTGTGGTTGATGGTGGATGGGCGCGACCGTGCGGGTCTGCGCGTCTGGCTGCCAAGGGGGCAAGCCCTTTTGGGTGGGCGCGACGCTGAACTTCGCGATGCGCTGGTTGCGGGCTGGATGCAGTTGCGTATGCCAGTGCAGGCGCTGGCTCTGTTGCAGCCGCAATTGCCCAGCAGACGCAAGGACCCGTTGTGGCTGCTGAACTACGCCGACGCGCTGTACCAAAGCGGGCGCGAGGTGCAGGCCAAGCGGTTGCGCCAACATGCCTTTGCAGAGTTGCGCCATAACCTGCCCGATCCCGGCATGCCGCTGACGGTGCGCAGCAACGATGCGGCGCGTGAAATCAGCCGCCAACGCGTGCTGGCCTGGATTGGACTGGCCGCCAGCGAGGCCCAGCCCGCCGAGCGCCGCCAGGCCTGGGAGCTGCTGCTGGCAGAAGTGCGTGCGGTGCGCGACTGGCGGTCGATCAATGCCACCCCGGTACGCGAAATGTTGGGCCTGTGGCTGTTGGCGGGGGAGCAGTCCGAGCTGGCGCGCAATTGGCTGTGGCGACAGCACGCCTGGCATCTCGCTACGCCTGCCTACCAGGGTTTTGCGGTTGCGCTGCAGCAGGAAGACACCGCAGAGCTGGCCA
Source organism: Hydrogenophaga sp. (assembly GCA_030684755.1). GTDB lineage: Bacteria > Pseudomonadota > Gammaproteobacteria > Burkholderiales > Burkholderiaceae_C > Hydrogenophaga. The sequence continues at coordinate 7,698 of JAUXXN010000004.1, read as the reverse complement.
CCTTGCTCGACGAGGCGGCGCTGCGCGCTGCGCGTGCCGAACACGGTCTGCGGGGCAAAGCTGCGACAGATGCCGAACCGAAGACCGGTGAAGCCCAAGACAGCAAGCCAGAGACACAGCCTGCAGCGGGTGTGGTGGCCGGCCCGGCTGGCGAAACCGACCCCAAAGACCATTTGACCGCATTGCGCCGCTTAGACCGCTTGCAAGAGGCTGCGCGCGAGGGCAATGAGATGGCACAGCGCCTGCCCGAGGGGCTGCCCGAGGATGTGGCTATGCTGGTGCAGCAGGATTTGGTGGCGCGTGCCGACCGTGTACGCGTGGTTGCCGCTTCCAAGCCGACACAACAAATGGATATTCAAACCAAGCAAGCCTGGGGCAGGGTGCACTTGGACAGCCGCTTGCGCTTGGAGTGGTCGATTGACGAGCGCCGCTTGCGCAGCACCGCTCCGGCGGTGTTGCGAACCGATGGACATGAGACCCAGCGCGACGCCTCGCTGGACCTGCACTGGACCAATGCCCATGGTCGCTGGCAACTGGGTGCCGGTGTGTTGCAGGGGCCTGCTACGCATCCTACGGTGCGCCTGCGCTGGGAGCACAAGCTCAACCCAAGTGCGGTGTTGGCATTGCAGGCTGCGCTGGCCGAGCGCAGCGAGGAAAGTGAGACCATGCGCGTTGCTGGCCGCCAAGACCGGTTGCAGGCCACCCTGAACCTGCGTCCCAACCAGCAGATAGACTTATCGACCGAGTTGCAGTGGCTGCGCCTGTCCAGCGCATGGGGCCGTTACCAAGGCCAGGCTTTGCATTGGCGCAATGGTGCTTATTACTACCCACGCCGCGATCCCATGGACTGGCGCTTGGGCCTACAGATGCAATGGAGCCACACCCGTGCCAACGGTCGACCCGATCCACGCGCGTCTTGGCTGCTGCCCAGCGGTGCTCCGCCATCTCCCAGCGACTTTGTGGGTCAGGGTGCTATGGGGTTTCGTTTAAGCACCGGCTGGGGGCTGGATCAAGAGTCACCTGAGATTTACCGGCGCGATGTGCGAGGCTGGGCTGAAGCTTCTTGGTCAGGCTCCAGCAATGGCGACAGTGGCCCTGCACTGCGTGCAGGTTTGCGTGGCGGCCTGCTGGGGCGCGATCAATGGCACCTCAACTGGCACTGGGATGACAGTGGTGCTGGCAAGCCCCGCAACGGTTGGCAGGTGAGCTACGAATTGTTGTTTGACTAAGGAGATAAAGCACGATGCAAACGCCTGAAAACACCTTAACGCGCCGGCCTTTTTGCCGGTTGTTGCTGGCCGCAGGGCTGACCCCCCTGGCTGCCTGTCAGGCCCTAACGCCAGGCTCTTCGGTGCAGGTGGGTGCCGCATTTGGCCCGCTGCAAGCCGATGCGGTTGTGGCCCTGTTGCCGGTGGCCAACTACACCGACGTGCCGCAAGCTGGTTTGCGGGCACTGGCGTTGCTGGAGCCTGCACTGCGCTTACGAGGGGTGCAGCGCTTGTTGCCATACCCATCGCGGTTGGGCAACGAAACGATGTTCGAGCCCGGTGAACAAAAAGCACAAGAAGCCGCACTGGTCTGGGCCCGCGAGCAGGGTGCGCGTTATGCCGTCTTTGCCGCAGTCAACGAATGGCGCTACAAGACCGGCATCGACGGCGAACCTGCGGTGGGCATGGCGCTGCTGGTACGCGATCTCAGCAACGACCGAACCATCTATGCCGCCAGTGGTGGGCGCACCGGATGGGCTCGCGAGTCGCTGGCGGCGGTGGCGCAACAACTCATCAATGAACTGCTGGCCGGTTGGCGCCGGCCAGCGGGCGGCTGATGGGCGAGCCCCACAACACAGCGGGTGGGACGTCGCCCAATGGGGCAGAGCCTGTTGCGCCTATGGGCTCGGAGGGCAACACCGTCGAAGCCGCTCTGTGGCCCAAACCCGAGCCTCTGCCAACGTCTTTGCGTTTGCCCCCGGTGTCCAAAGCGCGTGCGCCTGCGTTTCGATGGCTGGTTGTATTGGCCGGGATTTGGGGTGCACTGCGCTTGCTGTTCACGCACATAGCCAAGCGTTTTTTTAAGGGCTATGGACTCTGGCGCCGTGAGATCGGTCGCTGGTTGTTGCGAAAGGGATCGGTGACCGTCCATGTCTTGGAGGCATTGGCCATTCCTTGGATCGCTTTGGCTTTGGGCGCCCGGGCTCGGCCGCTGGACCCGCTGTTCACGGGGGCCGATTTTCCTTGGACCTGGCTGGGTGTGTGGTTGGTAGCGCTGCGCTACGGTTCACTGTGGGCGCTACCCGGGGTATTGGCGTTTGCTTTGGTGTGGGGCTATACCCAGAACTGGGACTGGGCTGAGTGGCCACGCACGTATTTTTTAGGGGGGGCTCTGACCACGCTGCTGATCGGTGAGTTCGCCTCCATGTGGCGCTCTCGTGCCGCAGCCTACGCGGATATGCGCCAAGAACTTGAGCACAACACCCAAGTGCTGACCCGACGGCTGTATTTGATGAAGCTCTCTCACGACGATTTAGAGGCCGAAATTGTCGAGCGCCCCGCCACATTGCGCGATGCGTTGCGCGATCTGCGCGCCACCATGAAGCTGCTGACCCTTCATGAAGACGATCCGATTCACGCGCTGCCGGGCGCGAACACCATCATGGCCTTTCTGGAGTCGCACTGTGCCTTGATGCGTGCCGGTATATACCGCGTGCGATGGAAGGGGGGATGGCAGTTGGAGGAGGTCACGCGGTTGGGCAGCACGCGCAACCCATCGGTACACGATCCTTTGTTTGTTGAGTCGTTGCGGTGGGACCGTTTGGTTCACCGCCAGGCCGAGCAGGTCGATGACAAGGAAAGCGATCTGCTGGCCGCCTGCGTGTTGCGCGACGCGACCGGTGAGCCCTACGCGTTGCTGGCGGTGTTCCAAATGCCGCTGCTGTCGCTGACCGAAGACAACCTGCGCAAGCTCGGTGTGTTGTTCGAGTCTTACGGCGACTACTTGCAGATCCTGGACCGCATTGGCAACTTGGGGGTCGAGTTGCCCGAAGTGCCGCGCGAGTTGCTGGGTGAGTGTGAGAGCTGGATTCGTTTGGGTCAGCGCCATGGGGAAGTCAGTCAATTGGTGGTCTGGCATGCTCGAAGTGACCAACCCGACGTGGCCGAACAGGCGCTTTTGACGCTGCTGGAGCGCCACGCGGTGGGTGCAAATGCCTGGGCTTGGCCGCCTGCCGCTCAGGGCGCTGATGTGCGTTGCGTGGTGGTTGTGCTGGGGTTGGCCGATGCGCCGGCCATGCGCGGGTACGCGCGGAGGCTGCGCAGTGAAGTGGAACAATTGTTGGGCGAAGAGGGTGCGCGCGCTTTGCGCCACCGCGCTCGCCCGCTGGACAGTGTCGACTCATTGCGCTGGTTGCGTGACGAACTGAAGGGACCCCCGTTGTGACGTATGGGAAGGTTTTCTGGGCTGCGCTGATCGCCGAGATTCAGGCGGTGTTGGCCCTGTGGGCCGACCCTGGCGGCCATGGTGCTTGGCTGGCTCTGGGCGCACACGCGACAGCAGCCTGTCTGTTCGCGCTAATGGCTTGGCGCTTGGCGCCAGCGTCTTACCGCCAGCCCAAACTTTTGGTGATTGCCATGCTGACCAGCACGGGTTTTTTTATCCCGTTGGGTGGGCTGTTCATGGCGGTGGCACTGTGGTTGGGGCACCGTTACCCCAACGTTTTGGAGACCAAGGTGGGTCAGCCCATTCGACCCTTTGAGTTCGTGGCGATTGACGGCAGCGGGCAGTCGCTGAGTTTGTTGCGCCTGCGCGACGCACGACGCGCGCTGTCGCGCCGCCAGCTCTCGGTGGACGAGCGGCTGCGCTTGCTTTTGGCCATGCAGCATGTCTCGGCCCGAGCCGTGGTGCCGCTTTTGCAAGAGCTGCTGGGCGACCCGGTCGAAGACATCCGCTTGTTGGCCTACAGCATGCTGGACAACTGGGAAAAAAACAGTTCTGAGGGAATCATGCGCGCGCAAAAAGCCTTCGAGCATGCCAAGGAGATCAACGACAAAGTAGCTGCAGTGCGCGCACTGATGAATTTGGTGGACCTGTTGTGGTGGCAGGTGGATGCAGGGCTGGTACGCGGTGATTTGCGCCGCATGGCGTTGATGCGCTGCAAGGACCGCTGCGAGAAGCTGCTCAAGGAGCAGCCTCGGTCAACTCAGGTCTGGCGTGTTTACGTGCAGGTTCTTGTAGAGCAAGGTTCGTTCAATGCCGCTCAGCGCGCGGTGTACCTAGCCGAGCGGGCAAGCATGCCACCGAACTCACTGCTGCAACTCAAGGCCATCGTTGCCCATGCGCAAGGTGATTGGGCGCGGTTGCGCGTGATTTGCCGCCGTTTTGATGCGCCGCGCAGCCTGCCTTCGCGCTGGCATGCCGTGGTCGCTTTCTGGTCTCGCCGCCATCCCTTGGTCGTTGACGTCTTGTTGCCATGAGCCCAGTCCAGTCGCTTGGAAAAGCCCGCACACCCACCCGCAGAAGAGAACCGACCCTATGAGCCCATGCTGGTTTTCCCGCGCCCTGCCCAAGTCCGAAGGCGACCGCAAACCTGTTGCTGATGTGGGTTTGTTGCTCGAAGGCACATTCCCCTACGTCGCCGGTGGCGTCTCCAGTTGGGTCAACCAAATCATCAGCGGTTTCCCCGATCTGACGTTCGCCATTTGTTTCCTTGGCTCGCGGCGCCAAGACTACGGCGAGCGTAAATTTGCGTTGCCCGCCAACGTCACCCACATCAGCGAGTACTACCTGTACGACAGCCGCAAGCCGCCGGTTCTTACACCGCGTGACACCGATGCCGACATTCGCGCCTCTGTGGAAACGCTGCACCGCTATTTCCGCGACCCCGATGCGCACCAGGCCGAAGGTGCTCAGGCCATGGAGTTGCTGGTGGGCGAGTTGCGCGGGCGACTCAACCATGAGCAGTTTTTGTACGCGCCTGCGAGCTGGGCCTACACCACCGACCAGTACCAGCGCCACTGCACCGACCCCAGCTTTGTGGACTATTTCTGGACCGTGCGCACCATGCATGCACCGATCTGGACCTTGGCCGAGGTGGTCGAGAGTTTTCCAGCGGTACGCTGTTACCACTCCATCTCCACTGGCTATGCAGGTTTCCTGGGGGCGCTGCTTAAGCGCCGCTTGAACCGTCCGCTGATCCTTTCTGAGCACGGTATTTACACCAAAGAACGCAAAATCGATCTGTTTGCCGCGAGCTGGATTGCCGACAACCGCGATGTGCTGCAGCGCGATGCCACCGAGGCCGGTTACTTTCGCCAGCTCTGGATCCGCTTTTTTCAGGCTTTAGGCAAGATTTGTTACGACTCAAGCGACCGCATTGTGGCGCTCTACGAAGCCAACCGTTTGCGCCAGGTGCAAGACGGTGCCGACCCTGCGCGCACCTGCAACATCGCCAACGGGGTGGACGTGCCGCGCTTCGCGGCCCTGCGCGCGCTGCGTCCAGCAGAACCTCCGCCTGTGATGTGCCTGATTGGGCGCGTGGTGCCGATCAAAGACATCAAGGCCTACATTCGCGCCACCCGCATCGCGGTGGATCGCATGCCCCAATTGGAGGCCTGGATTGCAGGCCCTGAAGACGAAAGCCCCGAATACGCAGCCGAATGCCATGCGCTGGCTGATGGACTGGGTCTGAAGGACAAAGTCAAGTTCATGGGTTTTCAAAAGCTCACCGATGTGCTGCCCAAAATCGGCCTGGTCGTGCTGTCCTCCATCAGCGAGGCGCTGCCGCTGGTGTTGCTGGAGGGTTACGCGGCTGGCGTACCCGCCGTCACCACCGACGTAGGCTCTTGTCGCCAACTGATCTACGGCTTGGACGGCGAGGATGCGGCGTTGGGCGCCAGTGGTGAGGTGGTGGGCATTGCCGATTCTCAGGCCATGGCCGAAGCCGTTGTGGGCTTGCTGGGCGACCACGAGCGCTGGCACGCTGCTGCGCGCGCTGGTATGGCCCGAGTCGAAACCTACTACACCCACCCGACGATGTTTGGGCACTACCGTGCCATCTACGACGAAGCTCTGGGCCGTGTGCCAGCGCAACATGTGGAAAACAGCTCCCCTGTGGTTTAGCAAGGAGACCGCATGGCTGGCATTGGATTTGAACTGCGCAAGCTGCTGCGCACCGACACCCTCTTTGGGTTACTGCGGGCTTATGCCTACGCAGGCATCATCAGCGCCGGCCCCTGGATTTTGTCCATCTCGGGTCTTATTGCCATCGGAATTTTTTCGTCCAACGTGGCGGTGCCCAACCTCTTGGTGACACAGTTCCAGGTCACGGTGACTTGGATCATGGCACTCACGCTCATCCTCACCGGTCCGCTGCAACTTTCGTTCACACGCTGGGTGTCAGACCGCCTCTTTGAGAAGCGCCAGGACATTGTGTTGCCCAACTTCGTGGGGGCGCTGCTGTTGGTTCAGCTTGTGGCGGGGGGCTTTGCGGTGGTGTTTTTTGGCTTTTTGGTTGAGGGTGCCTCACCGGTCTACCGCGCCGCTTCGATCGCTGGTTTCGTGGTGACTGCCGACATATGGATCGCCACCATCTTTTTGAGTGGGCTGAAATTTTACAAAAGCATCGTTTCCCTGTTCACGCTGGGCTATGGTATCTCGGTGCTGGCAGCCTACCTGTTGCGTTCGCTGGGCACCGAAGGCTTGTTGGCTGGCTGGGTGGCGGGCCAGGCCATGATGTTGTTGGCCATGTTCACGCTGGTGGCACGCAACTTCCGAGCGACCGAGTTCGTGCGGTTGGATTTTCTCAAGCCTGGCGCCATGTACCCAGCCCTGATCTGGATCGGACTCTTCTACAACACGGCCCTCTGGGCCGACAAGTTCGTCTTTTGGCTGCATCCGCTGACAGGTAGCACGGTGCTCTCCCCCATGCGAGCCAGTGTGGTGTATGACTTGCCGATCTTCTTGGCTTACCTGAGCATCGTGCCGGGGATGGCCGTTTTTCTGATGCGTTTTGAAACCGACTTTGTGGACACCTACGATCGCTTCTACAACGGGGTGCGTGGAGGTGCCTCGTTGGGCGAGATAGCGCGTCTGCGCGACCGCATGGCATTGTCTATTCGAACGGGCATGGCCGATATTTTCAAGGTCCAGGCGATCACGCTGTTGGCGATGTCGGCTTTCGCACCAACGATTTTTGGCTGGTTCGGCATCCCTTCGCTGCACCTGCCGCTGTTCTATGTGGACGCTGTGGCGGCGAGCTTTCAGGTGCTGCTGCTGGCGGTCATGAACGTGCTGTTCTACTTGGACCGGCGCCGCGAGAACTTGGTTTTGATGACCACGCTGGTGCTGACTGTGCCGTTGCTGTCTTGGGTTTCGATCGGGCTGGGCGCTCGCTTCTTCGGTTATGGCTTTGCGCTGGCCATGCTGTTGACCCTGCTGCTGGGTATCCAGCTCATGAACCGGGTGCTGGGTCGGTTGGAGTATGAAACCTTCATGCTGCAGTGAGGCCACAGGTTGAAACTGTAGAAGCAGCGTGGATCAGGGATGCGCGAGGTAGGCGGCGCGCAATTCTTCAACGCGTTTGCGGTTGGCGCCAAAGTCTTCGCGGCCCAAGCGGCTGGCGCTGCGCACGTCCATCACCCCCCCCGCCGGGTTGACCCAAAACTCCATATCGTCCACAAATTTCAGCCAGCGTGTTTGGGCTTGTGC
>JAUXXN010000451.1 GCA_030684755.1 Hydrogenophaga sp. | reverse complement strand
TGAAACTCGCAGAATATCAAACATGCTGCATTGCAACACAAAAGCATCGCAACTTCGGTGACGAGCATGATGGCTCCGAACAAGTACCGCGTCTGCTGGCATTCATGACGGAGCGCCCTTCTACACATGCGCTGGGTTCTCCCGGGTCCCAACAGTCGAAGTCGCCCGCGACGTTGGCGAAGCCTCATGACAGCAGTACCCCCTACAGCCGCCACTCACGACAGCGCTGGTCCCCTTGTCAAATTGCCAATTCACGAAAGTCAGCGTGCATAAGCCCGGCAGCACCCTCCGGCAGCATTCGGTGCACTGCCGACGATGGGCCTGAAACTCTGAATGGCTCCTGTGGGTCGTTATGCACAGTTCCCAGTTATGAACAGTTCGGCCCTGCACGGTGCGGCGCTCCCTCGAACCAAAGGAGACGCCGCCTCCACGGGCTATACATATTTTCAAGGTTCTGAGGAAGTCGAAGAGCGAGTCATCTGTTCGGAACCGGCATGCGACGCCGCCGGGATACTACAGCCGTGACAGCGCTTTCTCCTTCATCGCGAGATCGGCTTCGATGTACCGCTGGGTCATCGTCTGACACCCGTGGCTGGGCCTCAGCGTGATCCCGCTGCTGTCCACGCCCGACTGCAACCAAGATGCATTGTTGTCGAGTGACGCACGGTGTGCTGTGATCTTCAAATATATGATCACCAGTCTTGCAGCATCACCGATGCTTATGTCCAGTTCACCAGGGCTGCCGCGGTCAGTGGCATAGACGAATCCAAGCACTCAGCTCGATCGACCTTTGCAACTGTTCATAACTGGGACCTGTGCATAACGACCCTTATGTACAGCTCTACATAATGGCCGGTAAGCGCCATTCGCTGCCTTTTCCATCAAGGCACAGCAGGCACCACCTGAACCCCACCAGGCATCACCGGCAGCGTGCCCGCTGCGCGTTTGGCTTCCCATTCGGCTTGCAGCGCGGCGTCGCTCTTGTAGTGCGGCACGCGCAACACCAAGCGCTTGTAGCGCACCCACAGGGGGTTAGAACCCACAATTTCGCTGTCCCAATATTGGTGGGCGCGCTGCAGGTTGAGCTCGGTTTCCATTTCAAACTGGTCGCGTGAAGACTGGCCGCCAAACACATACAGCTTGCCGCGGTAGATGCGCCAGGTGTTGGGCCCGCCGCCGGCGCCCCAGGGCACGGCGTAGTTGATGCCGTTGCTGCAGTAGCCGCCAAACTGGGGCATGTACTTCGTGGGTTCGCGCAAAAAGGCGGCCTTGTTGGCTTCGCTGGCAAAGCGCCAGGTCACGCCCATGTGGTCGGCCTGGATGGCGGGGTTGCCCGGTACTGCTTCGTTTTGGGTGAAGTAGGCCACGGGGTCGTGGCCCATCAGCATGAGCTGGGGGGTTGCGGCGTCGCCGGTGGTGCGAAAC
>JAUXXN010000448.1 GCA_030684755.1 Hydrogenophaga sp. | reverse complement strand
CGGAACTGGGACGTGGGCCGCTTGACCCCCTTGGCCACCAGCGCAATGCGGCCATGGTGCCGGGTGAAAACTTCCAGAATCAGGCTCGACTCGCTCCAGTCGTAGCGGTGCAGGACAAACGCGGGCTCCTCAGAAAACCGGCGCGTGGCCATCACTCATAACCAAACGACCGCACCCGCGCATCGTCGTCCGCCCAACCCGAACGCACCTTCACCCACAGCTCCAGAAACACCTTGCAGTCCCAAAGCTTCTCCAGCTCCTGGCGGGCTTCGGTGCCGATGCGTTTGAGCTTTTCACCCTTGTCACCAATCACCATGCCTTTGTGGCCTTCGCGCTCCACCACGATGGTGGCGGCGATGCGCTTGAGCTGCCCGTCTTGCTCAAACTTGTCAATGATCACGGTGGAGGTGTAAGGCAGCTCGTCACCGGTCAGGCGAAACAGCTTCTCGCGCACCATCTCGCTGGCCATGAAGCGCTCGCTGCGGTCGGTGAGCTCTTCGGGATCGTGCATCCAGGGTTGCTGCGGCAGGTAGGGCGCGCAGATGCCGAACAGGCGCTGAATGTCTCTGGCGTTCTTGGCCGTCATGGGCACAAACTCGGCAAATGGGTGGCGCTCTTGCATGGAACGCAACCAGGGCGCCAGATCGCCACGGCGGTGCACCAAGTCAAACTTGTTCGCCAGCAGCACCACTGGAATATTGCGGGGCAGCAGGTCCAAGACCTTGGCGTCGGCCAGGTTGAAGGTACCCGCCTCCACGACAAACAGAATCAGGTCCACATCGGCCACGGCACCCAGCACGGTTTTGTTCAGCGCACGGTTCAAGGCGTTGCCGTGGCGGGTCTGAAAGCCCGGGGTGTCCACAAACACGAACTGGTTGGGGCCCACCGTGCGGTAACCGGTGATGCGGTGGCGCGTGGTTTGCGCCTTGCGCGAGGTGATGCTGACCTTTTGCCCCACCAGCGCGTTCAGCAGCGTGGACTTGCCCACATTGGGCTTGCCCACAATGGCCACATAACCGCAGTGTTGCTCGGAAGGGTCGACGGCTTCTGACTCTTCCACACCGTCTTGCGCTGCTTCAGGTAACGCGCCGTTTGCTGCCGCCACGTCCGTCTTGCGCAGCGCCCGCGAAAG
>JAUXXN010000443.1 GCA_030684755.1 Hydrogenophaga sp. | reverse complement strand
GTCTTCCACGGTGAGGATGTGGCCGTACTCGGTTTCGTTGAGGTGGTTGACCATGGCCGCCAGCGTGGTGGACTTGCCCGATCCCGTGGGACCGGTAACCAGCACCATGCCACGTGGACGCAAGGCCAGGTCTCCAAAAATCTTGGGCGCGTTGAGCTGTTCAAGCGTGAGGATTTTGCTAGGAATGGTTCGGAACACCGCTCCTGCGCCCCGGTTGTGGTTGAAGGCGTTGACACGAAAACGCGCCAAACCTTCGATCTCAAACGAAAAGTCGCACTCCAAAAACTCTTCGTAGTGTTTGCGCTGGTTGTCGTTCATGATGTCGTACACCATGCTGTGCACCATCTTGTGGTCCAGCGGTTCGACGTTGATGCGCCGCACGTCGCCGTGCACCCGTATCATGGGCGGCAGGCCAGCCGATAGGTGCAGGTCAGAGGCTTTATTTTTGACACTGAAAGCGAGCAGTTGCGTGATGTCCATCCCGGGGTCCCGTGCTGTGTTGGTACGACGGACCGATTATGACGACGATTGAAGGCAATCTCCAAGACCTGAATGCGCGTATTCAGCGGGCCTGCGCCCATGTGGAACGCGTGGCAACGCAGGTTGGTTTGCTGGCCGTCTCCAAGACGTTTGCTCCGGAGGCGGTGGCCGAAGCCGTGGCCGCTGGTCAGCGGGCATTTGGCGAAAACTACATTCAAGAAGGGGTCGAGAAAATCTTGGCCCTGCGCGACTCGCACCCTGGAGCCACACTGCAGTGGCACTGCATTGGGCCTGTGCAAAGCAACAAAACCCGGCTGGTGGCCGCGCATTTTGACTGGGTGCAGTCGGTGGACCGGCTCAAAATTGCCCAGCGCCTGAGCGAGCAGCGTCCGCCCGACATGCCGCCGCTGCAGGTGTGTTTGCAGGTGAATGTGGACGGTGGGCCGACCAAGTCGGGTGTGGCACCCGCCGACTTGCTTGCGCTGGCCGAAGCGGTGGCGCTGTTGCCGCGCTTGAAACTGCGGGGGCTCATGTGCATTCCCGAACCTGCTGAGGGTTTTGAAGCGCAGCGTGAGGTTTTTTTAGAGGCCAAGGCTTTGTTTGACGGACTCAACGCACGTGGCCTGGGGCTGGACACCTTGTCCATGGGCATGAGCGACGACTTGGACGCTGCCATTGCCGCCGGTTCCACCCTGGTGCGTGTGGGTCGGGCCATTTTTGGCAGCAGGGCAGCCCGGACCTGATCCAAAACACCCAAGCGCTGGCGCTTACAGAGGCAGCCGGGTGCTGTTTTTCACCTCTTCCATCACCGCGTAGGTGCGCGTCTCGCGCACGCCGGGCAGTTGCCACAGCACGCTGCCCGCAAAGTCGCGGTAGGCGGCCATGTCGGCCATGCGGGTTTTGAGCAGGTAGTCAAAACCGCCCGCCACCATGTGGCATTCCATGATGGTGTCGTGTACCTGCACCGCCGCTTTGAAGGCGTCAAACACGTTGTGCGTGGTGCGGTCCAGCGACACCTCGACAAAAACCATCATGCCCCGACCCAGCTTGAGCGGGTTCAGCCGCGCCTCAAAACCCAAGATGTAGCCCTCGCGTTGCAGGCACTGTGTGCGCGCCAGCACGGCAGTGGGCGATAGCGCCACCGCCTCGGCCAGCTTCAGGTTGGACAGGCGGCCATCGGCCTGCAGCGCCTTCAAAATGCGCAGGTCGATGCGGTCAAGCGTTTGGGGTGTCTCGGTCATGGTGGGATTATTGTGCGGTCAAAAGGCTGAAAAATAGCGAAAAATTCTGCACAACGCACGGCAACATCATGCAATTCAAACATTTTGCCGATACTCGGAGCCGCCATGCCACGCACCACCGACCACCTGCCCTCACCCTACCGCCCTGAGGCCGCCACCGTGGCCCAGCGTTTGGCCGCCTTGCAAGGCGCGCTGGACTGGGCGGGCGCCGCCACCCTGGCCGCACCCTGGGTGCGCGCTGTGCGCAACAACCCGCCGCCGTTTTGGGCCATGGAAAGCCTGCTCAAGGAATACCCCATTTCCAGCGCCGAGGGCTTGGCGCTGATGCGTCTGGCCGAAGCGCTGCTGCGCGTGCCCGATGCCGAGACCGCCATTGCCCTCACCGCCGACCAGCTGGGCCGGGCCGACTTTGAGGGTGCCGCCGACTCCACGCTGTCCCGCCTGTCGTCCACCGCCATCGCCATGTCCAAGCACTTTTTGCCCGGTGCGGGCAAAGAGCCTGGCCTCATGGCCAAACTGGGCGCCAGAACCGTGGTGGCCGCCACTTTGCGCGCAGTGCAGTTGCTGGGCCGCCAGTTTGTGCTGGGGCAGACGATTGAAGAGGCCATGAGTGAAGCCGCTTCGGCCCGAAAAAAGCAGGGCAACCTGAGCTTCAGTTTCGACATGTTGGGCGAGGGCGCCCGCACCGAAGCCGACGCGCTGCGCTACCTGTCCAGCTACCAAAACGCCCTAGCTGCCATTGCCCACAGCGCCAGCCCGGCCCGTTCTCCCGCGCAAAACGACGGCATTTCCATCAAGCTCAGTGCGCTGCATCCGCGCTTTGAGGACGCGCAGCACAAGCGTGTGATGGAAGAACTGGTGCCGCGCGTGTGGACACTGTGCCGTGCGGCGGCGGCGGCCAACCTGAACCTCACCATCGACGCCGAAGAAGTGGACCGGCTGGAGCTGTCGCTGGATGTGTTCGATGCCCTGGCGCAACTGGTGGCTGAACACTGCCCGCAGTGGACCGGCTTGGGCCTGGCCTTGCAGGCCTACCAAACCCGCGCGGTCGAACTGATCGAACACGTGGCCGCACTGGCCCGCCAGTACAAGATCCAATTCATGTGCCGCTTGGTCAAGGGCGCCTACTGGGACGCAGAGATCAAACGTGCCCAAGAGCTGGGCCTGCCCACCTACCCGGTGTTCACCCACAAGCACCACACCGACGTGAGTTACCTGGCCTGCGCGCGCGCATTGCTGGACGCGCCGGACGCGATTTTTCCGCAGTTCGCCACCCACAACGCGGGCACCATCGCCGCCATTTTGCAAATGGCTTCGCGCCATGGTGTGCCGTTTGAATTGCAGCGCCTGCACGGCATGGGCGAGGGCATTTACCGCGAGGTGCTGAAGAACCCGCTGGTGGCCTGCCGCGTGTACGCGCCGGTGGGCGCGCACCGCGACCTGCTGGCCTACCTGGTGCGCCGTTTGTTGGAGAACGGCGCCAATTCGTCGTTTGTGCACCAACTGGCCGACGAATCGGTGGGCATGGACGAGCTGCTCATCTCGCCGCTGCGCCTAGAGCCGCAACCGGCGCTGCCCTTGCCGGTGGATCTGTTCGGCGCGAAGCGCGTCAACAGCCAGGGTCTGGATCTGGCGGTGGTCTCCATGCGCGAACCGCTGCTGGCCGCGCTCGCCAGCACGCCGGTGCCCGCTGTGGCCGAGGCGGGCACCGCCGAGGTGGACGCAGCGTCTACCGCCGCCGTGGCCGCCTTCGCGGGATGGAACCATACGCCGGTGGCCGAGCGCGCAGCCACTTTGCGCCGCGCCGCCGATGCGCTACAACTGCAGTTGCCGTACTTTTGCGCCCTGTTGGTGAAAGAAGCGCACAAGACCTGGGGTGACGCGGTGTCTGAGGTGCGCGAAGCGGTGGACTTTTTGCGCTTCTATGCGAACGACGCCGAACGCGTGATGGCGCCGCAGACGCTGCCCGGCCCCACTGGGGAGAGCAACGTGTTACGCCTAGAAGGCCGGGGCGCCTGGGTCTGCATCAGCCCCTGGAACTTCCCGCTCGCCATTTTCATGGGCCAAGTGGCCGCCGCGCTGGCCACCGGCAACACCGTGCTGGCCAAACCCGCCGAACAAACGCCCGCCGTGGCGCTGGAAGCGGTGAAGTTGCTGCACGCCGCAGGCGTGCCGGTGAACGCCTTGCAACTGCTGCACGGCCCCGGCGACACCGTGGGCGCGGCACTGGTGGTGCAGCCGGGCATTGCCGGTGTGGTGTTCACCGGCTCCACGCAAGTGGCCAAGATCATCCAGCGCGCTCTGGCCATGCAAGACGGCCCCATCGTGCCGCTGATCGCCGAGACCGGCGGCATCAACGCCATGCTGGTGGACAGCACCGCCCTGCCCGAACAAGTGGCCGACGCGGTGGTGCAAAGCGCTTTTCGCAGCGCGGGCCAACGCTGCTCGGCGCTGCGCCTGCTGTGCCTGCACGAAGGCATTGCCGACCACGTGATAGAGATGATCCAAGGCGCAGCCAAAGAACTGGCGTGCGGCAACCCCGCCGACCTCGCCACCGATGTGGGGCCGGTGATTGACACGGAAGCGTTTGACAACATCCAGCGCCACCTCAACCGCCTGCACACCCAGGCCCAGCCGCTGCTGCCCGCTGCCGCAAAGCCCGCCGTTACCAAGTCGGTTGCAATGCCCAACCTGATTGCGCCGCAGATGTTTGAAGTGAAAGCCATTGCCGACGTGAAAGCCGAAATCTTCGGTCCGGTGTTGCAGGTGGTGCGCTGGGGCGGCGACCCGATGGCCGTCATCCAGCAAATCAACGCGCTGGGCTACGGCCTCACGCTGGGCATCCAGACCCGCATCGACAGCCGCGCCCAAGCCCTAGCCGCCGCAGCACGGGTGGGCAATGTGTACGTGAACCGCAACATGATCGGCGCCGTGGTGGGCGTGCAACCCTTCGGCGGCGAAGGCCTGAGCGGCACCGGCCCCAAAGCTGGCGGCCCGAACTACCTGCTGCGCTTCTGTGCCGAACAGACCCTGACCATCAACACCACGGCGGCGGGGGGGAATGTGGCGCTGTTGGCGGGGCATTGAGGGCTTGGGCTGGCCCACACATTCACAAGTCCAGCGCTGCGCCGCGAACCCGCAGCCATTCCTTGCGCTCTCGGTGGTCGGGCAGCACCTTGTCCACTTCGTTCCAAAACGCGTCGGAATGGTCGCGGTGGTGCAGCCTCTCAAGCCCCTTGTTGGCATAAAAGGCTTCAGACGCTTGGCGGGCGGCGGCTGGCCCGCCTTGCTCCAACACCTAGCGCAGCAGCAAAAAACGCCCGTCTTTCAGCTTCAGCGGTTCGTCTTGCTCGGCCACCCGTTGCAGCTGGTAGCCGCTGCCCAAATACAATCCTGGCGCAGGCTGGGGGCTGCGTCTTGCGGAACGCCTGAACCCTGGTCAATCACCGTCCAGCTCTGGGCGACCTGGCGTGTGGGTGTGCCAGAACTTGGATGCTTGGCAATTCACCAGACGAGCTGATGACAATGGATTGATAGCCAATATCCACCGTGACAGGCGTGTCGCTCTCTGGATTCAAACCCGCAACAACCCTCCCGAGCGCGCTATGGATGTCCAGCAGGGCAAAGTTCCAAAAGCGCGTGCTTTCTGCACGGTCGGGATGCTTGATGACGGTGACCGTCAAATAGTTGCGTTCGATATAGCCGACTGCTTCAGCAAGCACAGCCGCACCTTCACCTTGGAACGACCGGTCATAGTTACCGTTGATTGCCTCACCTTCGGGCCGCCAACGCACTGTGATAAGGACCGGGTGGCACCTAGGCAATGGGTTGCGGGCCGTCATGCTTTCGGGTTTTGAAGCACTGACTTCGCCAAGGTGGCCATTTTTTCGGTCACTCTCGCCATGGCCGACTGGTACACCGCACTGTCTTCGCGTTTGTCTACCGCCATCACCATGACGATCAACACATCGTCTTGCACGCCGTAAACCAACCGGTAGCCTTGTTTGTTGAGTTTGATTTTGTAATGCCCTGCCAGCGCACCGTGCAGGGCGGCACCCGGTACATGGGGGTTGTCCAGCCGCTTTTTCAGCAACTTGCGCAGCGGCTCTTTCACCGAACCGTCCAGCTTTTGCCACTCTGCCCACGCGCTGGGCACAAACTGCAAGCGGTACTTGTGTTTGCTCGCTGGCTGGGGCGGCTCAGATGGCGTCAATGTCCACCTCAATTGCCTGTGCCCGCTCGCCCATGCGTGTCAGCACTGTGCGGCCCAGTTCCTGATCAGACAGCTCTTCCAGCATGGCCTCGAACAAAGCAGGTTCGATCATGTAAAACGCCGCCTTGTTGTGGTTCAGCACCGCCACCGGGCGGCGCTTGGCTTCGCGCAACACAGCAGCCGGGTTTTTCTTGAACTCGGACATGCTGATCATCACATCGGCGTAAATGGCTTCCATATTTGGCTCCTTATTTGGCGCTGATTATGGCTCTGGACCAGCGGGTTTGCCAACTTTTTGGCCCCACCCATGTTCACAACGGTTCGTACACCTGCACATGCAAGGCCAAATTGCCCAGCGCAACTTCGATGTGCCCACGCACGGTGGCCCAGGGCAGTCCGCCCAGGCCTGCGCCCAATGCTGGCAGCACAATCGACTGCACCGGGTTGCTGACCAGGAAGCTGCGCAAGTCTTGCAAGCCATCCGCCACGCCGTGTCGACCCGCTGAAATCACTCCCCCGACCACCGCGCCACCAGCGCCTCGCCCCATGCCCACGGCCCGGTCAGGGTGAGGGTGACGGTGGTCCAGTCGCCGTCGGTTTGCTGGTGTTCGTCGGCGTCCCAAGTGCCGCCTTCGTCCAGCGGGCCGCGTGGGCCGGGGCTGTGACGTTCGGCCCAGGCCAGCACGGCTTGCACTTCGGCCTGCACGGCGGGCAGGTCGGCGGCGCGCACGCTGGCCATGGCGTCCCAGGTGCCGGTGCCCTCGCCGTCGTCGCTGGCGTCAAAGATCAGGTACTGCAAAGGCAAAGGCAGGGGCCGCGTCACTCCATCCACCCCGCTTGTAGTTCGTCCGCAGCCACCGGGCGGCTGAACAAATAGCCTTGGTATTGGTGGCACCCCAGCTGTAGCAGCTGGGCTTTTTGCGCGGAGGTCTCTACGCCTTCGGCAATCACCTTCAGCTCCAGGCTGTCGCTCAGGGCGACGATGGTGCGCACAATGGCCTGGCTGTTGGCGTTGATGTCGAGGTCACGCACAAACGACTGGTCGATCTTGATTTTGTAGAGCGGCAGGCGCTTGAGGTAGCCTAAAGAAGAGTAGCCGGTGCCAAAGTCGTCCAGCGAGAAGGCGATGCCCATGGCCTGGAGTTGGGTCATTTTTTCAATGACGGCGTCCACGTTGTCCAGCAGCAGGCTTTCGGTCAGCTCCAGTTCGATGCGGTGCGGGTTGGCGCCGGTTTGGTCGATGGCGTGTTTCACATGGTCAACAAAATGGGCGTGGTGAAACTGCTTGGCGCTGATGTTGATGGCCAGGCGCCAAGTGGGCACAGGTTGCGCGGGTTGCAGGTGTTGCCACCGGGCCAGTTGGGCGCAGGCCAGGTGCAGGATGTCTTGGCCCAGCGGCACCATCAGGTCGGTGTTTTCAATGACCGGGATGAAGGTTCCGGGTTGCACCAGCCCTTTGTCGGGATGTTGCCAGCGCACCAACGCCTCAATACCGCAGAGCTTGCCATCCGCATCGACTTGGGGCTGGTAGTGCAGGATGAATTCTTTGTGTTGAATGGCGCGGCGCACGTCTTGCAGCAGCTCGGCGTGGGCCTCAGCGCGGGTTTGCATGTCGGCATTGAAAAACCGTATCTGGTCGCGGCCGCCATCTTTTGCGGCATACATGGCCATGTCGGCCCAGCGCAGCAGGTTGTCGGGCGTGTCGGCTGCATCGGTGAACAGCGCAATGCCCATGCTGGCCGTCACGGCGTAGGGGCGTTCGGCCAGTTGCACCGGCTGGCCAAAGCAAACTTTGAGCTTGCGCGCGGTGCTCAGCGCCTGGTCTGCGGCTTGGTCGCGGTCGCTGTCGAGGTCGGACAGCAGCAGCACAAATTCATCGCCGCCGATACGCGCCAGGGTGTCGGTGTTGCGCAGGGTGCTGCCCAGCCGGGTGGCGATGCTGCGCAGCAATTCATCGCCCGCTGCATGGCCCAGCAAGTCGTTCACTTCTTTGAAGTGGTCCAGGTCAATGAACACCAGTGCGCCATTGCGCCCGGTGCGTTGCGCCAGGGCCATTTCTCGCGCCATGCGGTCGAGCAGCGCGCGGCGGTTGGGCAGGTGCGTGAGCGGATCGAAATAGGCCAAGCGGTGGATTTCTTCGGTGGCCTGGCGCTGTTCGGTTACATCGGTGGAGATGCCGCACAGCGCATAGGCTTGGCCGCTGGGGTCCAGCAGTGGCAACTTGACCGACAGGTACACCTGTTCGGTGTCGTTGCCCAGGTTTTGGTTGACTTCTTCGGTGGTCAGCCGAATCTTCTCTTTGAACACCCGGCTGTCGTTTTGCCGGATGTTGTCGGCGGTGCGGCGTTCAAAGAAGTCTTCGTCGCGCTTGCCCACCACTTGGTCTGCGGTGGCGCCGAAGATTTGGGCCGCCTTGCGGTTGGCGTAGCGGTAGCGAAAATCCGTTCCTTTGATGTAAATGGCGGCGTCCACGCTGTCGAGGATGGTGTTGAGCCGGGCCTCGCTGGCGCGGATGTCTTGGGTTTTGCGGGCCACTTCTCGCCGCAGCCAAGCCACGGTGAGTGCCAACAGCGCCAGTGTTCCCAAGCCGGCCAGCATGACCCAGACCATGTGGGCCGGAACGCCGTGCGGTGTTTCGGGGCTGCCCCAGCGGCGCAAGGTGCTGTGGTAGGTCGAGGTGGGATCGGCTTTCCACTGCGCCAAATGTTGATCGACTGCTTGCAGCCATGCGGGGTTGGTTTGTAGGCCGCTGACCACGTGCAGGGCCGCAGGCTGAAACATGATGGGCGTGCCCACTACGTTGTGGGTGGAGGCTGTCCAGTCGCCGTAATGCACATTGGCCAGGGCCACATCGGCTTGCTGGTGCTCCACCAATGCAAACGCTTGGTCCAGGCTGTTGGCGGCCACCCAGGTCACCAGGACATTGAAGTTGTTTAGCAGGTTGGCAAAAAAGGTTTGCTGCACAGAACCTTGCAGGTAGGCCACACGCTTGCCTTCTAGGTCCAAGATGGAGTCCACTTTCTGGCCAGTGTGGCGGTACACCTGCGACCAGCTGTGGATGGCGGGCGTGGGCATAAAACGGAACAGGGTTTCGCGTTCGGGCGTGCGGGCCACATCGGGCATCAAGTCGATCTGGCCAGCCTGGACTTGGTCCAAGCAATCTTGCCATTCGCAGCGCACGGCTCGCAGCGTCCAGCCTTCTTGCCGGGCCACTTCGCGCAGCAGGTCGCCAAAAATACCGGCGGGCTGCTGCTCGGCATCCATGAAGATTTTGGGTGGGTTGTTGTAAACCCCCACGCGCACCACGGGCGAGCCCGCAGACTGCGCCCAAGCCAGGGCGGGGGCCAGTGCCAAACAGCACCAGACAAGCCACCGCCGTGCGCAGATATGGCCTGTGAGCAGGGTGTGTGTCATGGTTCGTCGGAGGGTGGTGCGAGCCGTCGAGTTTAGTGGGCGGCAGGCGGCTCTGGGGTGTTTGGCGTGTGCATGCAAACCTGATTGCGACCGGCTTTCTTGGCGGCATACATGGCGGCATCGGCCTGCTCCAGCAGGGCTTCAGCCGCTGTGGTGTGGCCGGTGAACAGCACCAGCCCGGCGCTGGCGCTGCATTGGTGTTCCACCACCGCGTGGGGAGCTTCTTCCTGGGTCAACCGGTAGGATTGGGCGAGAGCGCTTAGCATTTTTTGGGCCACATGGTGCGCCGCTTCACGGGCTTGCTCGCTGGTGTTGCCCAAGTCGCACAGCAGCACCACAAACTCGTCGCCTCCCAAGCGGGCCACGGTGTCGATGCCGCGCACACAGCCGACCAGCCGGCGGGCCACTTCCACCAGCAACAGGTCGCCTGCGCGGTGGCCATGGGTATCGTTCAAAATTTTGAAACGGTCCAGATCCAGAAACACCAGCCCCGCCCAGGTGTTGTTGCGCAAGGTGCTGATTTGCGCTTGGCCCAATCTGTCCAGCAGCAGGCGGCGGTTGGGCAGGTGGGTCAGGGTGTCATGGTAGGCCAGGCCTTTGATGGTTTCTTCCATGTGGTGGCGTTGGGTGATGTCGTTCAAGAAGTTGAGTGTGGCCACTTGCCCCTGCCATTCGATGCGCACACCACTGATTTCAAACCAGCGCACCCCGGCATGAAGGGTGTTCATGCGGGTGGGGTATTTCAGATCGTCGCCCTGTCCGGTCAGCCTTTGCTGGTGGTTGTGTTGCACCATGGGCCAGTCGTCTGCCAGCACCAAGCTTTGAATGGCGGTGCCCGGCAGAGCGCCAGGGGCATAGCCCAGCAATTGGTGCATGCGCGGGTTGGCGAAGCGGATGATGCCGCCTTGCACAATACAAATGCATTCGGTCGCCGCGTCAACCAACAGGCGGTAATGGTGCTCACTGACCGCCAGCCGGTCTTCAGCGCGCTGTTGCATCATCAGCAAAATGCCCACCGACAGCATCAGGGTGCTGGTGAGCGAGATCAGAAAAGTGACCGCCTGCACGGCATTGGATTCGTTGTAGGCAGCTAGGTTGATCCAACCGGTGGACACCGCCACAAAGCGGCTCAGCATGACCAGTATGAAGAGCGCCACGCCCACGCCCAAAATCAGCGCACCACGCCGGGTGCCGAGGGTGCGGCACCGGTGCAGCAGCACCACCAGCAAGCAGGCTTGCCCGGCGTACAGCACAGAATGCAGCAAAAAACGCGTATGCAGGTCGTGCAGCCACACCAGGTTGACAGCCAGCACCAGCGCCATGGGCACATACAGCGCGAGTCGGTTGGGTGCGCGGTTGGCAAACCGGTACAGGCCATAGGCATACAACGCCATGGATGCACTCACGGCCCCATTGCCCAGCACGATAGACCAGCCTTCGGGCATGGAGGCGCGCAGGACAAAAAACGAATACCCCACCCCCTGTAGGCCCAAGGCCGCTGCCCAAGCTTGAAGATCGGGGTATTTTTTCCAGGCCGCGATGGTCAATGACAACGCCATGACGGCGGAGACCAATGTCATGACGGCAAAGATGGTGGGGATGTGCATGGTTTTATTTGTTATTCAACGAACCCAAACCATTGTTGTTGTTTTTGGCGGTGTGTGCAAAGGCAGGCCCACGCAGGGGGCTCGCAAACGGTCGGCATGAATGTGGTTTTTTGCTGGGGTGTGTGATGTCATTCGGTGACTGTC
This sequence comes from Hydrogenophaga sp., assembly GCA_030684755.1. Taxonomy (GTDB): domain Bacteria; phylum Pseudomonadota; class Gammaproteobacteria; order Burkholderiales; family Burkholderiaceae_C; genus Hydrogenophaga. The sequence continues at coordinate 5,352 of JAUXXN010000443.1, read as the reverse complement.
TGTGAATTTCCATGAAAAAACGGCGCCTAAAGGCGCCGTTTTTTCATGAGTGAGAAATGGGTTCGCAGAGTGCCCTCACCCCAGCCCTCTCCCAGGAGGGCGTTAATGCGGAGACTTCAAGCCGCCTTCACCTTCAACCGCCAAGCGTGCAGCAGCGGCTCGGTGTAGCCGCTGGGCTGGGCCAAGCCTTTGAACACCAGGTCACACGCGGCCTGGTAGGCCATGCTGGTGGCAAAGTTGCCCGCCATGGGTTGGTACAGCGGGTCGCCTGCGTTCTGGCCGTCCACTTTGGCGGCCACCCGGATCAACGCGCTCAAGTCGGCCGAGCAAGGCCCGCTGGCCGCCATGGCCGATTTCGACACCGTGCAGCAGCGGCTGGCGAACAGCGAAGACGCGAAAGAGGGCGTAGCGTCGTTTGTGGCGAAACGGGCTGCGGCATTCACCGGTCGCTGAGCGCGCCGCCTTCGCCTTGCGACTCAGAGACCGGGAGCCTTTGCACCTTTGCGGACATGATCGACCAACAAACCGAACACGCTGGACTGGATCTCTTCGTCTGCAACGCGTTCAGCGATAGCGTTGCGCAAGCGCTGGTCGCGCTTTTCCAAGAAAGCTTGGTAGTCTCGAAGCAGGTTGACGCAAGACATGTCATTACGGGGCAGTTGCACTGTCTCCCGGCGCATTTCCCGGATCGCCACCACGGCCAGCTCGGCGTGAGATTCCGAGGGCATGCGAACGAACTCGGTTTGTTTTTTGCCGCGCATGAAGCGCACACCCACGTCGTGCAGATCGGCGTGCACCTCTGGCGCTCCATCGGCTGGCACTTCTCGTGCAATCCAGCTGTCGCCGACGCCTGATTCGTTGAAGAAATCTTTGTACGAGCGGAACAGGTGGGGCTCTTGTGTGTTGAGCTCAGCCGCCAGCTGCATTGCCAAGTCTTGCGGACTCACGGCACCTTTGCGCTTGGTGGTGTTCTTGTTGACGATCGCCTGCTCTTCCTTGCGGCGGGTTTCTTCAAAAAACTGGCGAAGGTACTCGTACAGCCGGTTGATCCACTCGTCCCGCTCCTTCTTCGACTTGACACCGAGCAGTTCAAGTACCTTGTGATCAAGTGCGCGGCGGTCTGGCATGTCCAGTTCGCAGTTGTCCGCCAGCAGTTCCAGTTCTGCATGCTTGCCCGATTTTTCGAACGCCATGGTTCTGAGTCGACGTTCTGAAAGAAGCTGTTTGGGTTCGCGTTCGGCCAGTGCATCCATGGCCGCTTCCAATGACAGGATCATTTTGCGAGGTGCGAGCCTAAGGTCGGGAACGAGCATCATCGAAACATCGACGATTTCTGTCTTCAGATTGCCCTCGACGCCCACAGGCCGACCAAATTGATGCTTAGCCAGAATGACCAGCGTGCTGTTCAGCAGCGCTGCGAGCGCTTTGCCACTGACGCCTTCCACAGGGAACAAATCGTATAGGTTGCAGTTGGCTTGCAGGTTGTCGCTGTTGAGCGGTACGGCGTGTTTGTACTGCTGTGCCTTGGGCCAATAGGCGACGCCACGCCGATGTCCCGTCAGGTCGAACCACTCCTTATCCTTGGTCACCCGCTGTGCGCAAGTGGAGCCTAGGTGAACGCCCCGTTCTTCTCCCCACTTCACATACGACTTGGCCCATTTCTTCAGCGTACTCTTGGGCGATGGTGCGAGGAAGATCAATCGAGAGCAGTCGCTCGCACGCGCGACGAAGCCTTTGACTTCCATGAGGCTGTGGACCTCGGGTTCAAGGTACTCGGATTCGATGGCGTGCAGTTCGCCGCGTTTCTCTCCGGCGAGAACCAGCTTGATGTTGCCACTTGCGACTTGAGCGCGCGGTACTCCGTACTCGTGTTCGAAGCCGACCGGATCAGCGAAAGTCGCAAGACTTATCGCAGTGGCATCTTTTGGATAGAAGAACTCGTCTTTTCCTGTCGTGATTCCTCGGCGAACTTCAGTCAACTGGCCAAACGAACAGAAGCGCTCGCCGAATTCATCTGAAAGTTCAAACCAAAGATCCGGAGCCCGGACGTAGACACCCCATTTGCCACCGTAGTAGTCGTCCGCAGCCTTGTGCGTGTCCGACCCCTCGTCGGATGTTTCTTCCCCGTCCGCATCATGCGCGGTGTCCTCGCCGCGCATGATGCGGCCCAGCTCGACGCCTTCTTGCCATAGCAGGCCTTGGTTTACCAAGCGGGCGCGGTACCGGCTGTGCGTCACATCTTCCGAGATTTGCAGGATTTCGTCCCGCAGCGCGTCGGCTGCAAGCACGGCACCCAAAGTGGTGTCGTCGTGTTCCAGTAGTTCACTCAGCGGTTTTCTCAACTGGATGAAGCGAACCGTATTCGCTGCTCTCTTGGCCGCGTTGTCACAGCGCTTTGCAATCGTGACCGTGGTGGCTACCCGTGCACCCACGAACCACGGCTCTATCGGGCTTTCCAGCACGGCCAGTATCTCGAAGTTCTGGAGCAACCAGCGTTGGAGGTGAAAGCCGTATTCCACGTCCAACCATTGGCTGGATGTGATGAAGCCGAGCATGCCGTCAGGCTTTAAGAATGTGGTGGCGTGGGGCCAGAAGTAGCAATGCAGGTCGGAGCGCCCCGAAAGCTTGGCGTTGCCCATTTGAGCCACTCTTCGGCTGTAAAACTCCTTTGTTCCCACCTCGGGGCCGCCGTCTTTGGGTTTTTTCTTGGCGCGGGGAATATCCTCTTGCCTGACGTAGGGTGGATTGCCAATCACGGCATCCAGTGGCGGGATGGAGATGTTCTGGTACTTGATCCCAAGCCCTTCTGACTTGAGTTTCTGCGGCAGCTTCACAAAGGGTGAGTCGGGCAGAACGTTGAAAAAGTCTGAGCGCCCGACGCGTGGGTAGTTTTCGTCCTCCACCAGATCGCGGGTGGCCAGGTTCATGGTGGTCAGGTGTGCGGCGAACTGTGAGATGTCGGTGCCGTAGATATCGGTCAATAAGTCACGGTGGTTGCGATTCTCTGCGAGCACTTTCTTTCGGGCGTAGGCCCGCACCAGAAACGTTCCACCACCGCACGCTGGGTCCAGCACCGTGGCATCACCTGTGCGGATGCAAAAGCTGTTAATCAGGTCCACCACTTCGACGCGGGTGTAGAACTGGCCGTACTTGTGGCGTTCCTCCGGGCCGATCAAGCGCTCAAAGATGCTGCCGACCACTTCGTAGTCGAGCTTGGAGAAGTCGAATTCGTGGATCTGGTCGATCAGGCCGCGCCAGCCTTGCACGGCGGCATCAGCGTAGAACGGGATGCGGCGCCCCATGTCTTTGGGGTCGTCGCCGAAGATCGTTTCGTAGTCGCCCGTGACCTGTTTGGCTTCAGCGAAGAAATGCTGCAAGCGCATTTGCAGATCATTGCCAGTGGTGATTTCTGGTGGCGCGTTCAGCGGCGCCATGGTCTTGCCGTACTTCTTCAGAAGCGCTTCGTGGAACACCAGCTTATTGACGAACAGGTAGCAACCGAATTTGGCCGCACGCTCCAGCAAGCTATGCAGTCCGTCTGCGTCACTCACCACGGTCCAGCCGAGCGAGACCATCCATTGATCCAGGTCGCGCTTGAAGCTGTGATTGCTCACGTAGCGCTTGGACAACGCTTCGTGGGTGTGCCGAATGGGAACGGTGAGGGCGGCTTCCAGTGCCTCGACAAATTTCACGTCGGGCGTGCGTCCCCCTCCGACCTTGCCGGACTTCAGTATCCGGGCCGCTTCATGCAAGAAGACGACCAACCATTCATGAATTTTGGCCTGTACCGGGGCTGCCTCCAGTTGCGCGCGATTGGTCAGCGCGGCGACGGTCCAACGTTCGTAGGCGCGGTCTTTTAGTCCGGCGCCCGCAGTCGCCGTTTCCCAGAGCACGCATTCATTCACGTTCCAAGTGAAGAAAAATTTAACGCCTGCGCGAAGCGCTTTTTGCTGGGCATCTTTGACCACTTCGGCCCGATAAGGGCTTCCTCCGTCGGGCGCATCGGGCAGCTTGACCTCGCCGGTCATGATGGCTTCGCCGTTGCGGTCGATCAATGTCAGGTCGCGTCGCTTTTTGGAGCCTTTGCCAACGTCTTCGACCCTTGCGCCAGCAAATGGGAGATTGGAGTTGAGCTTGACGATCTGATCGATCCAGCTCTTGACTTCACCGGTGAATCCCCATTCGTTCATATGTTTGACTCAGCTTTTTTGAATGACGTAGCTTGTGATGGTACCCGTCGACATCTGACGACCTTGTGGGATACCCTCGCCCCCCTTCTATTCAGGGCGAACGAGTGGAAGACCCAACTTCGGAGTCTCTTGTTCATTTTTTTCGGCTTGGAGAATGAAACCCAACAACCGAATAAGTCTGTGTAGAACAGGAGTTTGTGATGCGGCTCATCATCTGGCTGCCTATTTTTTGAGCAAAACCGGTGGCCGGCCGTCCAAAGCCAAACGGCGCCCGAAGGCGCCGTTTGGCTTGTGAGCGGGGTCAGGGGCTCGCGGGGAGCCCACACCCCAGCCCTCTCCCCGAGGGAGAGGGAGTGAATGCGGGGATCAGGCCGCCGCCTTCACCTTCAACCGCCAAGCGTGCAGCAGCGGCTCGGTGTAGCCGCTGGGTTGCGCCATGCCTTTGAACACCAAATCGCAAGCGGCTTGGTAGGCCATGCTGGTGTCAAAGTTGCCTGCCATGGGTTGGTACAGCGGGTCGCCGGCGTTTTGGCCGTCCACCTTGGCTGCCATGCGCTCCATGGTTTCGGTGATTTGCGCTTGGGTCACCACGCCGTGGTGCAGCCAGTTGGCCATGTGCTGGCTGGAAATGCGCAGCGTGGCGCGGTCTTCCATCAGGCCGATGTCGTTGATGTCGGGCACCTTGGAGCAGCCCACGCCCTGGTCCACCCAGCGCACCACGTAGCCCAAAATGCCCTGGGCGTTGTTGTCCAGCTCGGCTTGTTTTTCGGCGTCGGTCCAGTTCGGGTTGCTGCTCACGGGAATGGTCAGCAGGCCGGTGAGCAGGTTGTCGCGCTCGGCGTTGGCGTCGATCTTTTCCATTTCTTTCTGGATGTCGGACACCAGCACCTGGTGGTAGTGCAGGGCGTGCAGGGTGGCGCCGGTGGGGCTGGGCACCCAAGCGGTGTTGGCACCAGCTTTGGGGTGGGCAATTTTTTGCTCCAGCATGGCGGCCATCAGGTCGGGCATGGCCCACATGCCTTTGCCGATTTGCGCCTTGCCGCGCAGGCCACAGCTCAGGCCCACCAGCACGTTGTTGCGTTCATAGGCCTGGATCCAGGCGCTGGCCTTCATGTCGCCCTTGCGCACCATGGGGCCGGCCTGCATGGCGGTGTGCATTTCG
>JAUXXN010000419.1 GCA_030684755.1 Hydrogenophaga sp. | reverse complement strand
GTCTTCGGCCAGCTTGGCCTTGATGGCGGCGTACAGGCAGGTTTCTTCTTCACTGGTGGGGTTCTCCAGCAGGCTGGCGTCTTTCTCGGCGCGCTTGCCCAGGTGCATCAGCAACGTGGCGTCGCCGCCGTCGTCCAGGATCATGTTGGGACCTTCGCCTTCGGTGCCTGCTGCGCCGAAGTCAAAGATACGGTGGGTGTAGTCCCAGTAGTCGGTCAGGGTTTCGCCCTTGATGGCGAAAACCGGCGTGCCGGCGGCGGCAATGGCCGCAGCAGCGTGGTCTTGCGTCGAGAAAATGTTGCAAGACGCCCAGCGCACCTGCGCGCCCAAGGCCTGCAGGGTTTCGATCAGCACGGCGGTCTGAATCGTCATGTGCAGCGAGCCGGTGATGCGCGCGCCCTTCAGGGGCTGCTTGGCCGCGAACTCTTCGCGGATGGCCATCAGGCCGGGCATTTCGGTCTCGGCGATCTTGATTTCTTTGCGGCCCCAGTCGGCCAGGCCGATGTCGGCAATAACGCAGTCGGCGTTGACGGTGGTGGGAATGCGTGCGTTCATGGTTCGCTCCAGTGGTGGTTGGGTTGACCCCCTTGGGTGCGACGAACGGGCAAAAAAAAGCCCATCGCACCGAAGGTGGATGAGCGTCGTTGCATGGATTTCCGAGCCTCACGCCCCGCGCTGACCAGGGGTCAGGGGTGCGCTGCAACGCTCCTCGGATGCGCGGATTCTAGCGCAGCCTGCTGGGGCTTGCTGTCACGCGGGTGTGCGAAACTGCCACGCCACCATGTCTGAGCTTGACCCAACACCGCTTTCCCACTGGCCCGCAGCGGCGCGCCAGCGCATTCTTGGCGTGCTGACCGACATCGACGACACGCTCACCACCGACGGCGCCATCACACCCGACGCATTACAAGCCTTGCACCGCCTGCGGGCGGCGGGTCTGCCGGTGTTCGCCATCACCGGGCGGCCAGCGGGCTGGAGCGAACCCTTTGCGCTGGCCTGGCCGGTAAACGCCATCGTGGCAGAAAACGGCGCCGTGGCTTTGTGGCGTAGCCCTGCCGGGCCACTGCGGCGCGCTTACCTGCAAGACGCCGCCACGCGCCACGCCAACCACCAGCGGCTGCAAGCGGTGGCCGCGCAGATACTGGCTGAACTGCCCCACGCACGCCTGGCGCAAGACAGCGCCGGGCGCGAAACCGACATCGCCATCGACCACAGTGAGCACCACCACCTGCCCGCCGCAGACATTGGGCGGGTGGTGCAACAAATGCAAAGCCACGGCCTCAACGCCACGGTGAGTTCGATCCACATCAACGGCTGGATCGGTGAACACGACAAACTGGAAGGTGCCCGCTGGATCGTTCGCACGCAGTTGGGGCGCAACTTGGACGCTGAGTTGGACCGCTGGGTGTATGTGGGCGACTCCACCAACGATGCGCGCATGTTTGGCCACTTGGCGAACAGCGTAGGCGTGGCCAATGTGGCGCGCTTTTGGAACCAGCTTGCACACCGGCCCCACTATGTGACCCGCAACGAACGCGGCGCCGGATTTGCCGAGGTGGTGGATGCCTTGCTCATAAGACCATCGCAGCCAAAGACCTAGGCACCCCCCGCCAAGCAGCGCCGCAGATGAACCGTTCAGGGTGCCTGGCTGGTAGCCACAGCACTGCCTGGTGTTTGAACCTTGTGCTTAGGGCGGTCCAAAACCCAGTCCGCCAAGCCGCCGCCCGCCCACATGCCCAGCAGCGTGAGCCAGGCAGTCGCGGCAAAAATGGCGCCCCCGGTCATGCCGGCGCCCACCGCGCAGCCCCCGGCGAGCATGGAACCAAAGCCCATCAGCACCGCACCGATGATGTAACGCGGCATGGTGTAAGCCCCGCCAAAGCCTTCCAGCTTCCAGTCACCACCCACCAGCGCGCCCACCAACGAACCCAGAAACACGCCCGGCATGAGCCCTAAACCAAAGGTCCACGGCTCGCCGGGTTCGCTCAGCACCCGCATCAGCCATTCGGCGGAAGGGCCGCTGAAAGTGAGGCCCTGAATCTGCACCGGCTCGAACGAATTCGACATCACCTGGTAGGTGCCAGCCCAGGCCAGCGCCACCATCAGCCCGGTGCCCATACCGCCAGCCCATTTCCAGAAACTCCAGCCGCTGTGGTACGCAAAAAACAGCGCCGTGATCAGCCACACCGCTGCAAACACCAACCCATCCCAAGGGCCCGCCCCCACCAACGACAACACGCTGCGCGCCGGCCCCCCGTCCACCACCCACCAACTGGCCATGGCCTCGCGAAGCGGCGCCAGCACACCGCCCAGCGACGCCTGGGCCACCACCGCAAAAATCAGCCCCGACAGCAAGGCGCGCAAATTGCCATTGGCCGACAACACCAGCAAACGGCTGGCGCAACCCCGCGTCATGACCATGCCCACACCAAAGATCAACCCGCCCAGCAACGCACCCGACAAGCTGCCGCGCGCCGACAACTGGCGTGCCGTGCTCACGTCCAGCAGCCCCGACACCACAATCTGCTGCACCCCCACCACCGCCGTGGCAAACGCCAACAACCACACCGCCAGCTTGTCGCCAAACTTTCCGTGCCAGAACTCGATGACGGCCGCGCGCAGGCAAAAACGCGAGCGTTGGGCAAAAAAGCCGAAACCCAGCCCCACCAACAGG
>JAUXXN010000412.1 GCA_030684755.1 Hydrogenophaga sp. | reverse complement strand
GCTCCTGCACCATTTCAGTGTAGTGCTTCATGCCTTCGCCGCGGGCGTAAGCGTGGGCGAACTGGAACGTGTTGAACCAGTTGATGTGGATACCGGCCAGCGTGATGAACTGGTACTTGTAGCCCAGCGCGGCCAGGTCTTCCTGGAAGGAAGCGATCTGGCTGTCGTTGAGGTTCTTCTTCCAGTTGAAGGAAGGCGAGCAGTTGTACGACAGCAGCTTGCCGGGGCAAGAAGCGTGCACAGCCTGGGCAAATTCGCGGGCAAAGCCAATGTCTGGCACGCCGGTCTCGCACCACACCAGGTCGGCGTAGGGAGCGTAGGCCACACCGCGGCTGATGGACTGCTCCAGGCCGTTCTTGACGCGGTAGAAACCTTCTTGCGTGCGCTCGCCGGTCAGGAATGGCTTGTCGTTGGCGTCGTGGTCGCTGGTGATCAGGTTGGCGGCTTCGGCATCGGTACGGGCCAGCACAATGGTAGAGACACCCATCACGTCGGCGGCGAAACGCGCAGCAATCAGCTTTTCGCAGGCTTCCTGCGTGGGCACCAACACTTTGCCACCCATGTGGCCGCATTTCTTCACGGCGGCCAGCTGGTCTTCAAAGTGAACGCCAGCGGCACCGGAGGCGATCATGTTCTTCATCAACTCAAACGCGTTGAGCACGCCGCCGAAACCAGCTTCAGCATCGGCCACGATGGGCAGGAAGTAGTCCACAAACTCGGGCGAACCTGGCTCGATACCGCGACCCCACTGAATTTCATCAGCGCGCTTGAAGGTGTTGTTGATACGGCGCACCATGGTGGGCACCGAGTCGTAGGCGTACAGCGACTGGTCGGGGTACATGGTCTCGGAGGTGTTGCCGTCGGCAGCCACTTGCCAGCCCGACAGGTACACAGCCTCCAGGCCAGCTTTAGCCTGTTGCATGGCTTGGCCTGCGGTGATGGCGCCGAAAGCGTTCACGTAGCCTTTTTTGGCGCCGCCGTTGACCTTGGCCCACAGCTTTTCAGCACCGTTTTTGGCCAGTGTGTATTCAGGCTGCATGCTGCCGCGCAGACGCACCACGTCGGCTGCGGAGTAACCGCGCTTGACGCCTTTCCAACGGGGGTTGGTGGCCCAATCTTTTTCCAAGGCTTCGATCTGTTGCTGGCGGGTCAGTGTTTGAGACATGAAACTACTCCATGAGGTTGAGGAAACAGGGTCGGTACGCGTGCTTGCAAATACAGTGCCGATGTACTTACTTTAAGTCTTATAGAAGAGTTTGAAAAGCTCTTATGTCTTATACAAGACAATTATTTTATCATTGTATATCAACGATCTAAAATGATTTTTCTCAATGCAAAATTTTATTTCCTGTAATGAGAAAATTTTTTGCACTGCAACAATGCTATTTTCCATATTATGAAATTATTGATTCTCATCGTGGAAAACCCGCACCGCTCGATCAGTTACAACTGTGCAAACCGAACAGGCACGCACAAAGACTGTGCCTATGACCCAACAGATCGGGCATGATCCGCAGCCATGAAAATTCAATCGACACAAGGATGCACACCATGAGCCGCTGGTATGCATTCGCATGCCTGGGTTTGAGCATGGCGCTGGTAGGCAGCTATGTGGCTCTTTCAAAGCCACTGGTCCTTGTTTTTCCCATCTTTTTGTTGGCATGGCTGCGCTTTGGCATCGGCGGACTTGCCATGTGGCGGTGGCTGCGCAAACCAGCCAACGAACCCCCCATATCAAGCCGTACACGCCGACTGTTGTTTCTAGAGTCGTTCCTGGGCAATTTTCTGTTTTCCATTTGCATGCTGTTCGGGGTAAGCATGACCACCGCTGTTGCTGCGGGGGTGGTCATGTCGTCCATACCCGCCGTGGTGGCGCTGCTGAGCTGGCTATTTTTGCGAGAGCGTATTGGCTGGCGCAGTGCAGCAGGCATAGCCTGTGCTGCCATCGGCATTGGGCTTTTCTCGCTTCAAAAGGCCGACCCGAGCGCTCTCACAGCGTCTGATTCAAGCGACCTGTTCGGCATCAATCGCGGTTTGTTGGGCAACCTGCTGGTATTTGCCGCCGTGATTTGCGAAGCCGCTTATGTGGTCATCGGCAAACTCCTAACCGATGGACTGAGCCCCAAGCGCATTTCAGCCATCATCAACTTGTGGGGGTTTGTGCTTGTCACACCTTTTGGACTTTGGGCAGCTTGGCAGTTTGACTTTGGCTCGGTGGAGATGCCTTTGTGGGGGCTGCTGGTTTTTTACGGCCTCGCGGCCAGTGTTTGGACGGTGTGGCTCTGGATGACTGGGCTAAAGACGATACCGGCATCACAGGCGGGCGTGTTTACAGTGATGCTGCCGGTGAGCGCCGCCGGTATTGGCGTGCTCTTTCTGGGCGAGCGCTTGACCAGTTTGCAAATGGTGGCGTTTGGCATTGCGCTGTTTGGCTTGGTTTTAGCCACCCTGCCTGGTCGTCGCGCGCCGCCCAGCTGAAAAGCGAGCAGGCGCACCAAAGGCCGGTGGGGTTGGTAATGCCCATCCAAAGGGCCCAACCCGACGTGGCAGCCAAAGCCACACCGGCAAGTCGAATACCCCAAGCCCCCGAGCGGCCCCCTCTCAGGCGCAACAACAACCAGGGGCCTGCCGTCAGTGAAATTGAGGTACCGATGGAAAAGAGCGCCATGATGGCCGCGCCCTCCAAGGCGTTGGCTGACAAAGAGGCCACCAACAACGCCGAATACAACAGCCCACATGGCATGAGCGCCCAAGCCACCCCCAGCACCATCGGAGCGCGTGATCCCAAGGAAGCCATCACAGGCCGAGCCTTGCGCCAAATTATTTGACCCAAGTTCTCAATCCACGCTGGCTGGCGGGCTTGCCAAATCAACACAGCGCCCAAAAGAAGGGCTGCCACATGAAACATGGTCCAAACCGGACGCAACACGGCCGTGTTGGTGCCCAGCCATGCGAGACCTTGAACCGAACCCGCTGCAAAGGCCCCAAAGAGCGCGGAGCCCGCCATGCGGCTGAACTGAAAGGACCAAAGAGCACGGGTACTGCGCTCGCCCGCTGCTCGACTGATACCTGCACAAGCTGCGCCGCACATGGCCACGCAGTGAGGGCCCCCAGCGATTCCCATGAACAGGGCTGTGATAGCCATTGATGTCTGCATAGCTCAATGTAGCGCAGCTGAGAAACGGCTGGGTAAAGGCAGCCAGTCTCCTACTGAACGCTCAGATAATTTTTGAAAACCGCGCTCGGTCCAGATCAACCTGTAGATTTTTGTCGAATACCATGGCAATCGCACGAACCAAAAACCAGCCGGTCGAGGTGACTTCAACGCCTGTGTCGTCGATGGTGACCAAACCGCTGTCGGCCAAACCAGCAAGCACCTCCAGCTCTCGGGTGAAGTACGACTTGAAGTCGATGAGGTGACCGAGCTCAATCGATTCGTACTGCAACTGGCCTTGACACATGAGAGACATGATGACGCAGCGGCGCAACAAGTCATCGCGGTTGAGCGCCAGGCCCCGGACGATGGGCAGGCGCCCCTGGTCCAACGCGTCATAGTACTCATCCAAGGTTTTGGCATTCTGGCTGTAGGTGGCGCCGATGCGCCCAATAGCTGAAACACCCAAGGCGATCAAATCACAATCTGGTTGGGTGCTGTAGCCCTGGAAGTTTCGATGCAAACGGCCCTGGCGTTTGGCCACAGCCAGTGCATCGGTAGGCAAGGCAAAGTGGTCCATACCCACATACACGTAGCCTGCTTCCATAAATGCATCCAAAGAAGCGGACAGCATGGCCAGCTTGTCACCACCACTGGGCAACTCAGCCGAGACGATGCGGCGCTGCGGCTTGAAGCGCGAGGGCAAGTGGGCATAGGCGTAAAGTGCAATCCGGTCTGGGCGCAACTCGTTGACCTGGGCCAGGGTGCGTGCGAATGACTCCGGGGTTTGCAGTGGCAACCCATAGATCAGGTCCACGTTGACCGACTCGAACCCAATCTTCCTGGCCGTTTCTACCAAAGCGAAGACCTGTTCAGCCGGCTGCACCCGGTGCACCGCTTTTTGCACAGCCGGGTCAAAGTCTTGAACACCAAAGCTCAAACGGTTGAAACCCAGGCGCGCCAAGGTCTGCAGGCGCTGGTCGGTTACGGTGCGCGGATCGACTTCAATGGAATACTCGCCGCCCGGCACCAGCGTGAAATTGCGCCGAATCATGGACATCAGGTCTTCAAGCTCGGCATCTGACAAGAAGGTGGGCGTCCCCCCCCCCAAATGAAGCTGAGACACACTGTGACCTTGTCCGAAGTGCTGCACCTGCAGCTCCACCTCCCGGGAGAGATAACGCAGGTATTCGGAAGCGCGTTCGTGGTGCTTGGTAATGACCTTGTTGCACGCACAGTAGTAGCAAACCGATTCGCAGAACGGAATGTGTACATAAAGTGAGAGAGGCAGCGCCATCGACCCCGCGCGGCGCTGCTCAAGTGCCTGTATGTAGTCTTGCTCTGTGAAAGCTTCGATAAATCGGTCTGCCGTCGGGTACGAGGTGTAACGAGGTCCAGGAATATCGAATTGCTTGAGCAACTCGTTAGAAATAGCGTGACTCACAAACAGTTCTCCAGTTCTGAGGCCTGAATGTGCCGCATCAACGGGCTTAGTCCTTTGATCTTGATCAAGGCTACCATCCGAGCGAGGGTTGCCCCTAGTGCCCATAGCCATGAGCAAACCGGTTTTTTTTCGACAGGGCTCGGAGCAATGCGTTAAGCTAACCTCGGATTATGGGAAAAATAATGGACCACCAAAGCATCAAAGTCGCCTGTTCAAGCTGTAACCTGCGGGAGCTGTGCCTGCCCATGGGCCTGAACAGCGAAGAGATAGACAAGCTCGACGCTGTGATTTCCACGCGACGCCGCATCAAGCGTGGCTCAGCCCTCTTCAGCACAGGTGACAAGTTCACTTCGCTGTTCGCCGTGCGCTCGGGGTTTTTCAAAACCTGCGTCACCACGGCCGATGGCCGCGATCAGGTGACAGGGTTTCAGATGACGGGCGAAATCATTGGGCTCGACGGCATCGTCAGCGACCACCACTCTTGCGACGCGATTGCGCTGGAAGACGCGGAGGTGTGCGTGATGCCGTTTGACCAAGTGGAAGAGTTGTCCCGCGAATTCACCACGCTCCAGCACCATGTGCACAAGATCATGAGCCGCGAGATCGTGCGCGACCACTCGGTGATGCTGCTGTTGGGCAGTATGCGCGCTGAGGAGCGACTGGCAGCGTTTTTACTCAACCTTGTGCAGCGCTTGCATGCTCGCGGGTTTTCGCAGTCTGAATTGATCTTGCGCATGACCCGTGAAGAGATTGGCAGCTACCTGGGCATGAAGCTGGAAACGGTGAGCCGCACATTCTCGAAATTTGTCGATGAAGGCATCATTGAAGTCAAGCAGCGCTATGTGCACATCAAGAACACCGACGGTCTCAAACAGATTGTGAACCCGCAGACCTGCCGCTGACAGCAGCCTTTGCTATCAGCCCTCGCCCACACCTGGGTAATGGCGTAAAAAAACCCCGGGTTGGAGTTAACACCGTCCGGGGTTTTTGTTTACCAGTTAGCGCCCAAGGGCGCAGCGGCATCAGCTGCTGCAACCGTTCTTCGCGCAACTGGACGGGCGCTGGTCTTCGGACACTGGGCACCGGTTGACTTCGAACGGTGACATGGCGAGCAACGTCGTCAGAGCGCTGGAGACCATGGTAGCACCCCAGAACACGAAAA
>JAUXXN010000411.1 GCA_030684755.1 Hydrogenophaga sp. | reverse complement strand
CCAACCACCAAAGCCACGCCGACCTGGTGCTGATCTGGGCAGCACTGCCTACGGCGTTGCGCAGCATCACCCGCCCGATCGCGGCGAAAGACTATTGGACCGCCTCGCGCTTCAAGCGCTGGCTCACCACCGAGGTGTTCAACGCGGTGTACGTGGAGCGCGAACGCAAGGGCGACGAAGACCCGCTGCAACCGCTGATCAGCGCCCTGGAAAGCGGCGACTCGTTGATTTTGTTTCCCGAAGGCACGCGCGGTTTTGAAGAAGATCCGCAGCCGTTCAAAAGCGGTTTGTACAACCTGGCCCAGCGTTTTCCCGACGTGGTGCTGGTGCCCACCTGGATCCACAACGTGCAGCGCGTCATGCCCAAGGGCGAGGTAGTGCCGGTACCTGTGTTGTGTTCGGTCACCTTTGGTGAGCCCATGAAGCTGGCGCCTAGCGAGCCCCGCTCCGATTTTCTTCAGCGCACCCGGGCCGCCGTCATGGCTTTGCGCGAGGTCTGAATGGGTTCCTTTTTGCGCAGCCTCACGCCGGAGCAACAGGTCAGCCTGCTGTTTGTGGGGGTGTTCGGCTTGCTGTTGCTGGCCAGCGTCGGGGCGGTTCTCATGTCGCTGCGCGAGCAGCCGCCCCAAAGCGACGAAGAAACCCGCCGCGCCCTGCGCCAGCACGACAACCGTGCCTTGCTGCGCATCTCTTGGGTGATGGCCTGGGTGTTCTGGGTCGGTTGGGCGATGGGCGACGGTGCTGGAATTGTGCTGTTTGGCCTGATCTCGTTTTTTGTGCTGCGCGAGTTCATCAGCCTGTCTCCCACCCGCCGCAGCGACCACCGCAGCCTGGTGCTGGCGTTCTTCTTGGTGCTGCCAGTGCAATACGCGCTGGTCTGGACCCAGCACTTCAACCTCTTCACGGTATTCATTCCGGTGTATGTGTTTCTCGCCATTCCCGTGGTGAGTGCGCTGGGCAACGATCCACAACGCTTTCTGGAACGCAACGCCAAGCTGCAGTGGGGCATCATGGTGTGCGTGTACGGTATGAGCCACGTGCCAGCCCTGATGCTGCTGAACTTTCCCCGGTTTGCCGGACGTGAAGCTTTTCTGGTCTTTTTTCTGGTGCTGGTGGTTCAAACCTGCATGCTGGTGCAACACTTGGCGGCGCGCGGGCTCAGCCGCCCCGCAGCGCCCGCCATCAGCGCCAGCTTTCACTGGCACAGCTGGGTCTGTGGGTTGCTGGCTGGGGGGGTGATGGGCGCCCTGCTCTCGGGGTTCACTCCGTTCAAGCCCCTACAGGCGCTGGGTATGGCCTTGGTGGCGTGTGTGGCGGGCTCGCTGGGCCACCTCGTCATGAAAGCCATCAAACGCGATCGTGGCGTTACGCACTGGGGCAGCGCGGGCCGCTCGGTCACCGGCGCCAGCGGTTTGCTGGACCGTGTGGACGCGCTGTGTTTTGCGGCCCCGGTGTTCTTCCACTCGGTTCGCTGGACCTTCAACCTATGATTCCATTTCCATATCAACCGTGCACTTTGTCGGCTTCGCTTGCCGTACGCTTGTACTGTCTGCGCTTCGCCTTCGCGTTCACGATGGATCTGGAAACGGAATGAGAATTCTCGGCATCGACCCTGGCCTGCAGTGCACCGGCTTCGGCGTGGTCGATGCCGAAGGCGCCGATTTGCACTACGTGGCCAGCGGCACCATTCAAACCAGCCCCAAAGACGGCGCGCTGCTGCCCGAGCGGCTGAAGATTCTGTTTGACGGTATCAGCGAGGTGGTGAACCGCTACCAGCCCGGGGTGTCTGTCTGCGAGATTGTGTTTGTGAACGTGAACCCACAAGCCACGCTGCTCCTGGGCCAGGCGCGCGGATGCTGCCTCACCGCACTGGTGGCCAACGGCCTGAGCGTGGCCGAATACACCGCGCTGCAACTAAAAAAGGCGGTGGTAGGCTACGGCCGGGCCGACAAGGCGCAGATGCAGGAAATGGTGAAACGCCTGCTGCATCTGCCCGGCCTGCCCGGCAAAGACGCCGCCGACGCATTGGGCCTGTGCATCACCCACGCGCAGGTGGCGCGTTCGATAGCGGCCATCAACAAAGTGTCGGCCTTGCAAGCGCGCACGCACGCGGCTTACAAAGGTGGGCGCAGCTACTGAACCTCCGCACACGATGCGGTGCTACAGCAGCCGTTCCAACACCAAAACGCCAAAAAAGCCCAGCGCGGCCATCACGGTCCACTTCAAGATGATCAGGCCCCACTGGCGAAAGTAGGCTTTGCCGGTGCCGAAGTAAAACGCGAAACACACGCCCGCTGCGATGAGCAAGAAGAAAATGGTGAAGCGAAACAACAACATGTTCAACCTCACCAAGCCGGGGCCAGTTGTGCGAAGCCTGCGGGGGCGTCGCGCTCCCGCTCGAAGCTCACCATTTCATAGGCATCTGGCCGGGCCAACAGGGCACGCAGCAACTGGTTGTTCATGCCGTGACCGCTGCGAAACGCGCTGTAGGCGGCCAAGAGCGGTTTGCCCACAATGTACAAATCGCCTATGGCGTCCAGGATCTTGTGCTTCACAAACTCGTCTTGGTAACGCAAACCGTCGGCGTTGAGCACCTTC
>JAUXXN010000393.1 GCA_030684755.1 Hydrogenophaga sp. | reverse complement strand
GTCTTCGTACACGAAAACGATGTCCAGGTCGCTGCCGTAGCCCAGCTCTTTGCCGCCGAGTTTGCCGTAGCCGATGATGGCAAACGCAGGCGTTTCGCGGTGGCGGTTTTTCAGCCGTGCCCAACACCAGCGCGCGGTGGTGCGCAGCACCGCATCGGCCAAGGCAGATAGATCGTCGGCCACCTGCTCCACGCTGAGCACCTGCTCCAGATCGCGCGCGAGGGTGCGAAACACCTCGGCGTGGTGGGCACGGCGCAAGATGTTCAGCAGCTCTTCTTCATCGTCCTCGCCGGTGGACTGCAGGGCTGCGCGCCGGGCTTCCAGCTCGGCTTCAAACTGCACCGGGTCGAAGCGGTCGGTGAGCAGTTGCTGGCTTGCCAGTTCATCGATCACGCCAGGGTGTTTGAGCAGGTAGCGCGCGGGCCATTTGGCCGCGCCCAGCAGGCGCAGCAGGCGCTCGTGCACCGACGGTCTTTCTTGCAGTAAAGCCAAGTAACTTTCGCGGCGCAGCAGCGGCTCTATCCACTCGGCCATGCGCAGCGCCGCCGCCTCGCTCACCCGGCCTTCTTCCAACCAAGCGCCGGTGCGCTGAACCAGCCGCACCAACCGGGTGCGGGCGTCTTCGCGCAGGGCCAGCACCCGGGGGTGCTCGCTCCAGTTGTGCACTTTGGCCGCAAAGGCCTCGGGCAATTGCGACAACACGCTTTGCAGGTCCTCAGCCGATGCACGGCCTGTGCCGTTTTTGCCGTTGCAGCCTTTGCCTTGGCAGCCGCCGTTGCTGGGGCCACCCAGCAGGGTGTCGAATTCTTGGGCCACCACCTCGCGGTGCGCATCCAGCGTGTGCAAAAACTCGCACACATGGGCACAGCCCATGGTGGCAGCGATCCAGTTCAGATCGTCGTCGCGCATAGGCATCACGTGGGTCTGCTGGTCGTCCAAGTACTGAATGCGGTGCTCGACCTTGCGCAAAAAGTCGTAGGCCTTGGCCAGCGCATCGGCTGTGGCCGGGGGCATCAGGTTGGCGCGGCACAGCCGTGTCAAGGCATCTTGCGTGGGGCGTGTACGCAGCTCGGGAAACTGCCCGCCGCGCACCACCTGCAGCAGCTGCACCGTGAACTCAATTTCACGAATGCCACCGCGCGAAAGCTTGACATCGTTGGCCCGGCCAGGGTTGCCCGCCGCGCGCTTGGCCGCGTGTTCACGGATCTGGCGGTGCAAAATGCGCAGCGCGTCGAACACGCTGTAGTCGAGGTATTTACGAAACACAAAGGGGAGCACCGCGCCGCGCAAGGCGCTGGCGCTTTTGTCCTGCACGCAAGCGGCGGGCGCAATCACCCGGCTCTTGAGCCAGGCAAAGCGCTCCCACTCACGGCCCTGCACCAGAAAATACTCTTCCAGCGCACCCAGCGACACCGCACTGGGTCCAGAATTGCCGTTGGGCCGCAGCGCCAAGTCCACCCGAAACACTTGGCCGTGTTCGGTGATTTCGCCCACCGTGTTGTAAATGTGCTTAACGGCTTTGCCAAAGTACTCGTGGTTGCTGATTTTGTTTCGGCCCTGGGCGTTGCCCGCAGTCTCGCCATCGGCGTCGTAAACGTAGATCAGGTCGATGTCGCTGGACACATTGAGCTCGCGCGCGCCGAGCTTGCCCATGCCAATCACCCACATTTGCGCCCTCGCCATCGCGCGCGCGCGCACCATTGGCTGGGTTGGTGCCAAGGCAGCGGCGGCGCTGTTTTCATTGGCTGCCCTGAGCCGCAGCGGCAGCGGTTCCAGGGCCTCGGCCAAGGGTTCACCGTACAACTCATCGAGTTCGGCAAAGGCCAGGGTGCAGGCTGCATCCAGCGCCAGTTCGGCCAGTTCGGTCACTGCGCGGGTGACAGCGGCCAGCGAGGCGCCTTGCTCGCAGTCCAGCACCACCAGCCGCTCCAACACCAACTGGCGCAGCACGCGCAGCGCCGCCGGCATGGGCAGACCGCGCTCGCGCAGCCGCGCCAAGCCCACCTGCATGCTCGCATGCACCGGTTCGCCCGGGGGCAGGCAGTCCAGTTCCTGCGGGTAGCGTCGTCGCACGCGCTGCACGAAGCGCGAGTAGTCTGCCCGCCGCTCTGTCGCCGTGGATGGCGAACAGGGGTTGAGCGGGGAAATTGCATCGGTTGACGCAGCGGCATGGTGAAGCGCGGAACCGGGGGTGTGGCTGGCCGTCATAATTTGTGTTGGACATGAATCAAACCCCGGCGCCTATCGCATCAGCCACGCGAACCCTAAAAACACTTGCCGCCGCGACGCGGCTGCTGCTGTGGGTGGTTCTGACTGCTTGGGGCTTGGTTGCACTGACTTGGGGAACATTGCACTTCTTCATTGTGCCGCGAATTGGCGAATGGCGCCCCGAGTTGGAACGCTGGGCCAGCGCCTCCATAGGGGTTCCGGTGCGGGTGGGAGACATCCGGGCCGAACCCCATGGCAACGACCCGCGCTGGCTGCCCACCCTGGTGCCCAGCCTGGCCTTGCGCGACGTGCAGCTGTTTGACCCCCAGGGACGCCCCGCGCTGCAGCTCCCACTGGTGCGGGCATCGCTGTCGGTGGGCTCGTTGTGGCGGCTTGGGTTTGAGCAGGTCATCGTCGACCAACCGGTGCTGGATGTGCGGCGCACCGCCCAGGGGCGCATCGAGGTGGCTGGTCTGGATGTATCCGACCCGTTGGGGGGCGACAGCGCTGGCGCCGACTGGTTTTTCTCACAAGGCGAATTCGTCATACAAGGCGGCACCGTGCGCTGGACCGACGACCTGCGCAGCCAGCCCCCGCTGGCGCTGGACGCACTCAACCTTGTGGTGCGCAACACCGCACGCACCCACCACATTCGCCTGGACGCCACACCACCCAGCGACTGGGGCCAGCGCTTCAGCCTACGCGCCCGTCTGCGCGAGCCGCTGCTGAACCTGGGGCGCAGCCGCACCCCAGGGCAAGCGCCCTGGCACCGTTGGGACGGCGAGCTCTACGCCGACTTTGACCACGTGGACGTGGCCCAACTGCGCGCCTACGTCGATTTGTCCGACTGGGGCGTGGAGGTGCGCTCTGGCCAAGGCGCTCTGCGCGCCTGGGCCGATGTGGAGCGCGGGCAGGTCACAGGCGCCACCGCCGACCTGGCCCTGCAGCGCGTGGCCTTGCAGCTCGGGCCCGAACTGCCCGCCCTGATGCTGGACGACCTGAGCGGGCGCCTGGCCGCGCAGTGGGACGCACAGGGCTTTGGCCTCACCACCCCCAACCTGCGTTTTCGCACCCAAGAAGGTGCGGTGTGGCCCGGCGGTGTGTTGCACCTCAAGCACGCCACGGCCACAGCCCAGCGCGCCGCCAGCTTGGCACTCACGGCCGACCAGCTCGATCTGGCCGCCTTGAGCGCCATCGCCACCCGCTTGCCGCTTGCCAGCAACGCCCACCACCTGCTGGCCAAGCTGCGCCCAGCGGGCCAGGTCGAAGGCCTGTCGGCCCGCTGGCAAGGCCCCAGCCCGCTGCCAGCCAAGCCCCAAGCCAGCCCGGCGAACACAACCCTGCCCAACCCAGCCGCTCCCGATTCCTTCGCAGCCAACGCGCTCGGCGGCACCTACCAAGCCAAGGGCCGCATTGTGGGGCTGGCCCTGCAAGGCGAGCCCAGCGGGCGCCTGTCGGCCTCGGGCCTGTACCCCCTGCCGGGGCGCCCCGGCTTGGCGGGCGCCACGCTCGACTTTGACCTCAACCAAGCGCAGGGGCGTGCCAAACTGGCCATCCAAAAAGGCAGCCTGGACCTGCCCGGCATTTTTGAAGAGGCGCGCCTGCCGGTGGACCGCCTGGAGGCGGACGCCTCCTGGCGCATCGAGGGCGAGCGCATCGACCTGGACATCGGCACGCTGCGCCTGTCCAACGCCGACATCGAAGGCAAGGCCCAGTTGCGCTGGCACACCAGCGACGCCACAAGCAGCACCTCAGGCTCGCGGTTTCCGGGCGTGCTCGACCTCACCGCCACCCTCAGCCGCGCCACCGCCACACGCGTGCACCGCTACCTTCCACTCACCATCGGTGCTGAAACCCGGCGTTACGTGCGCGAAGCGGTGCGCAGCGGCACCGCCAGCCAAGTCGACTTTCGCCTAGAGGGCGACGTGTACGACATGCCTTTTGACGTGCCCGGCACCAACGGCGTGTTCCGCATCGGCGCCCAATTGCAGGGGCTGGACTTTGACTACGTGCCCCTCTACCTGCAAACGCCCGGCGATGTGGCCTGGCCCGGCTTGCGCGGCGTCAACGGCGCACTCGTGTTCGACCGCACAGCGCTCAAGCTCACCAGCCTGCAAGGCGGCATCGACGGCGCGCCCAACGTGCGGTTGAGCCAGGCCGACATCCGCATCGACGACCTGGCCCAAAGCTCCACCGTGGTGGTGGACGCCCGAGCCCAAGGCCCCGCCAGCGAGGTGCTGGGCTTCGTGCGCAACAGCCCGCTCAACGACATGACCGGCCAGGCGCTCGCCCAGGCGCGCATCAGCGGCCCGGCCAACGTGACTTTTCAGCTCAGCCTGCCCCTCTTGGACATACCCGCTACCCGCGTGGGCGGCACCGTGCAGTTCGGTGGCAACGACGTGCAGATCAGCCCCGATGCACCCCTGCTCGGGCGGGCCACCGGCACGCTGCAGTTCAGTGACACCGGCTTCAGCGTGGCGGCGGCCCAGGCCCGGTTGTACGGCGGCGAGGTGCGGTTTGAGGGCGGCATGCGCCCCAACGCCAGCGGCCCGGCGCACTTGCAGTTTCGCGGCCAAGGCACAGCCAGCGCCGAGGGCCTGCGCGACGCTGGCCTGGGCTTCGTCTCGCGCCTGTTTCAAAACGCCAGCGGCAGCACCGCCTACACCGCCCAGCTGGGGTTTCGCGCCGGCGTGCCCGAGCTGCAGGTCAGCAGCAACCTGCAGGGCATGGCCATCCACCTGCCCGCGCCCCTGAACAAACCCGCCGACGCCAGCCTGCCGCTGCGTTTCGAGTCCAGCGTGCTGTCGGTGGTCAACGAAGAAGCCCACACCGACCGGTTAGCCCTGGAGCTCGGCACCCCGCTGAGCCCGCTGGCCAGCTTGCAATACGAGCGCGACATCCGGGGCATTGAGCCCCGCGTGCTGCGCGGCAGTGTCGCCGTGGGGCTCGGCGGCAACGAGGCAGCACCGTTGCCCACCGAAGGCGTGCTCGGCAACATTCGGCTGGACCAGCTCAATGTGGACGCCTGGGAGCGCACGTTTGCCTCCGCCACCGGGGTCGATGTGCGCAGCCCCGCACCCGCTGGCGCGCCACGCGCCGACGCCGCCCCCAGCGCCAGCCTGGGTTATTTGCCCACCACCCTGGCCGTGCGCGCCGACCTCCTCACCGTGGCCGGGCGGGCGTTCAACGGCGTGGTGCTCGGCGGGGTGCGCGAGGGCACCCAGTGGCGCGCCAACATCGACACCGACGAGCTCAACGGCTATGTGGCTTACCGCCAGCCGGGCCCCGGCACGGCAGGCAGCGTCTTTGCCCGCCTCGCACGGCTCAACCTGGCCCCCACAGTGGCCAGCGACGTTGAAAAACTGCTGCAACAACCCGCCAGCGTGCCCGCGCTGGACATAGTGGTGGACGAACTCCATCTGGCCAACCGCCGCCTGGGCCGCATAGAAATAGAAGCCATCAACCGCGCCAGCGGCACAAACAGCAGCGAGTGGCGCCTGACCAAACTCCAACTCACCCTGCCCGAAGCCCAGCTCAGCGCCACCGGTAACTGGGCTGCGCAAGAGGGCCCCAACGGCAACGGCACCGCCATGCAGCGGCGCACCGCCCTCAATTTCCAGCTCAACATCGACGACTCCGGTCAACTGCTCACCCGCTTTGACCGCGAAGGCGTGGTGCGCGGCGGCAAAGGCCGCCTGGAAGGCAGCGTCGGCTGGCTCGGCTCGCCGCTTGTGCTGGACTACCCCAGCCTATCGGGCCAGCTGCAGCTCGACGTAGAGCGCGGCCAATTCCTGAAAGTGGACCCCGGCGCCGCCAAGCTGCTGGGCGTGCTCAGCCTGCAAGCCCTGCCTCGGCGCCTGGCACTCGATTTTCGCGACGTGTTTTCCGAAGGATTCGCCTTCGACTTCGTGCGCGGCGA
This sequence comes from Hydrogenophaga sp., assembly GCA_030684755.1. GTDB lineage: Bacteria > Pseudomonadota > Gammaproteobacteria > Burkholderiales > Burkholderiaceae_C > Hydrogenophaga. The sequence continues at coordinate 5,857 of JAUXXN010000393.1, read as the reverse complement.
CGCCCGCATCGACCAAGGCGTGCTCTTCACCAACAACCTGCAAATGAAAGGCGTTAACGCCGCCGTGCTGATGGAAGGCACCGCCGACATCGCGCGCGAACAGCAAGACCTGAAAGTGGTGGTGGTCCCCGAAATCAACGCCGGTACCGCCTCCCTCATCGCCACCGCCATCAATCCCGCCGTGGGACTGGGCACCTTTTTGGCGCAGTTTTTATTGCGCCAGCCCCTGCAAAGCGCCGCCACGCAAGAATTTCACATCACCGGCGGCTGGGCCGACCCGCAGGTTGAGAAAATCCAGCGGGTGCTGCCCAGCCAAAATGAACCCAGCGGGCCCCTCCGCTGACCCGAACCCCCCAACAGGAGCCGCCATGAAAGTCGCCGCCATTCAAATGGTCTCGGGCATCAGCCTCGACGCCAACCTCAGCGAAGCCCTGCGCCTGCTGCGCCAGGCCGCCAACGCCGGTGCCGAACTCGCCGTGCTGCCCGAATACTTTTGCTTCATGGGCCACCAAGACGCCGACAAACTGTTGCTCGCCGAAACCCCCGGTCTGGGCACTGTGCAAGACTTTTTGTCCGACGCCGCGCGCGACCTCAAACTCTGGATCGTGGGCGGCACCTTGCCCATGGCCACCGACGACCCGTTGCACGCCGCCAACGCCTCCATGGTCTACAACACCCGGGGCGACCAAGTCAGCCGCTACGACAAAATCCATCTGTTTCGCTTCAACAACGGCCGCGAAAGCTACGACGAAGCCCATGTGCTGCGCGCCGGCAACACCCCCACCAGCTTCGACTGCAAAACCCGCAGCGGCGAGAACTGGCGCGTGGGCCAAAGCGTGTGCTACGACCTGCGCTTTGGCGAGCTCTACCGCGCCTTGGCCGCCGATGTGCTGCTGGTGCCCTCGGCCTTCACCCACACCACCGGCCAAGCCCACTGGGAAGTGCTGTTGCGCGCTCGCGCCATCGAAAACCAAGCCTACGTCATCGCCAGCGCCCAAGGCGGCAACCACGAAAACGGCCGCCGCACCTGGGGCCACAGCATGGTCATCGACCCCTGGGGTCAAATCATGGCCATGCACGCCGAAGGCCCCGGCGTGGTGCTGGCCGACATCGACCGCGAGCGCCTGCGCAGCGTGCGCCTGCAACTGCCCGCGCTGCAACATCGGCGGCTGTGAACACCCAACCCGTCGCCACAGCACCACGCCACAGCCTGCGCTCGCGCCGCTGGCTGCTGTGGGGTGCACTGCTGCTGCTGGTGGGGCTGCTGCTGGGCGTGCTGGTGTTTCTGGCCGCCGAATACGAAGAGGGCCGCGACCAAGCCACGCTGGAGCACGACGCGGCCCAAGTGGCCAGTGACATCCGCAGCGAATTGTTTCGCAACGTTCAAACCCTGCAATCGCTGCACAGCGTGGCGCCCACCGACGGTTCATGGGCCGCACCGGCCGCCGAACTGCTCGGCACCCACCGCGAAATGGTGCGGCTCGAATGGCGCAGCAACAGTCTGGCCCTGCGCGCCCACCGCGACACCCCCTACCTCGCCAACCTCACCGACTACCTCAACCGCGAGCAAGCCCTGCCCGATGTGCGCCAAGCCTGCGACAACGCCAAGCGCCTCTCGGGCCCTGCGTTCTCCCCCAGCTACTTTTGGCCCGTCAGCGGCGGCCAGGGTTTGGAGCTGATGGAAATGTGCTTGCCCGTGGTGCGCTCCGGGGTAGCCAACGGCTTTCTGATCGTCACCTACTCCCTGCCAGGCCTGCTCAGCGAACTCACCAACAAAACCCTGCTGCGCGGCCGTGGCCTGTCCTTCATCGAGCCCGACGGCACCCGACTCGCCTTGCACAGCACGGTCAACAACAACCGCAGCACCCTTCAGGCCAACACCTTACTGGACCTGCCAGGCCACACCTTCATGCTGCGCATGGAAAGCCCGCGCCAAGCCGTTGGCCTGTTCCCCAACGTGCTCAGCGCTGTGGTGACCGCCCTCTCGCTGGCCTTGCTCGCCGTGCTGGCGCTGCTCGGGCGCGACATGCGCCGACGACAACGCGCCGAGCTCGACGTGGCCAACGCCCTGGCCTTTCGCAAAGCCATGGAAAACTCCCTCGTCACCGGCCTGCGCGCGCGCGGCATGGACGGTCGCGTCACCTACGTCAACCCCGCGTTTTGCCAAATGGTGGGCTACAGCGCCGAACAACTCATCGGCACCGGCCTGCCCGCGCCCTGGTGGCCCCCCGAACTGATTGACGAATACCAACAGCGCCAAGCCGTGCGCCTGGCCGGGCAAACGCTGCCGCGCGAAGGCTACGAGTCCATGTTTCAACGCAGCGACGGCACACGCTTTCCGGTGCTCATCATCGAAGCCCCGCTGATCGACGCACAAGGCGTGCAAACCGGCTACATGAGCGCCATCATCGACCTCACCGAACAACGCCGCGTGGAAGATATCAACCGCGCCAGCCAAGATCGCCTGCAAGCCACCGCGCGCCTGGCCACCGTGGGCGAAATGGCCTCGCTGCTCAGCCATGAGCTCAACCAACCCCTGGCCGCCATCGCCAGCTACGCCACCGGCACCCTCAACCTGCTGGGTGACAACACCCAAGCCCTGCCTCACGAAGACCTGCAACTCGCCATGCGCCGCATCAGCGAACAGGCTGAGCGCGCCGGGCGTGTCATCAAAAGCGTGGCCGACTTCGTGCGGCGGCGCGAGCAAGTGCGCGAAGCCGTGGCTCCGCAAAGTCTTATCGACGCCATCTCTCCCTTGTTGGGTTTGCAAGCTAAAAAACAACGCATTCGCGTACACATCGACATACCACCCGTCATTCCCCTTGTGCTGTGCGACCGCACCATGATCGAACAAGTGCTGCTCAACCTGGCCCGCAACGGCATGCAAGCCATGCCCGATGGCGACCCGCCCGCCCCTGAGCGCGTTCTCACGCTGTCGGTTTCGCAGCCACGCCTGCAGTCGGGCGTGTCCATGGGCGGGCAAGCCCAAAAATCCTGGGTCGAATTCAAGGTGATCGATCGGGGCCATGGCCTCAGCGCCGACGTGCAGGCCAAGCTCTTCACCCCGTTTTTCACCACGAAAACCGAAGGAATGGGCCTGGGACTCAGCCTGTGCCGCACCGTCATCGAACAACACGGCGGCGCACTTACCTTCGAACCGCACCCGCCACGCGGCACTGTGTTCCGGTTTACCTTGCCGGTGGCTTGAAGGGGTGATTTGTGATGTTGCAGGCATTGCGCGCTCAGACACCACGTAAAGGGATGTTTTGCCACTTTCCCGCTGGGAAAAGGCTAGGTTGTGGGCTGGCGTTGTCAAGCGGATCCAGCCCATGTTCAAAATGAGAACTGCTGTTCTGGCGTCGGGTGTGGCGAAGCGAAATGGCTTTGCAGAATATGATGTGGCTTTGGGTTAAGCCGCAGCCGCAGTTTAGGGACCGGCTGCCGGCCACCAACCGACGGGCATTTTCCTGTCAACCCTCCTGAACCTGTGCCCAGTGGGCCAATTTTTATCCCACCGCCGATCCAGCCCAACACAGTCGGGCCACTGGCTCGGACCCTACTTCCTGTTTTTTTGTGCGTGTGTTCTGCCCCGGCAAACACGGCACCCTTCCTGCGGCGTCTGCTGGGCGCCGCTTTTTCCTGCGCCGCCGGGTTGTTCCGGGTCACGGCGCCTCTCTCTGAAAGGCTCTTGTATGAGCACCAAACTTTACGTGGGTAACCTGCCCTTTAACGCTGACGACAACGCCCTGCGCCACAATTTTTCCGAGTACGGCGATGTCACGTCGGCCAAAGTGATGATGGACCGCGACACGGGCCGCTCCAAAGGTTTTGGCTTTGTTGAAATGGGCACGAGCGAGCAAGCAGATGCGGCGATTCAGGCGCTCAACGGAATGTCGGTAGGTGGCCGCTCGATTGTGGTGAACATCTCGCGCCCGAAAGAAGCGGGCGCTGGCGGCTATGGCGGCGGCCAGCGAGGCGGGCGCAGCGCTTACTGATTGCTTTTCGCTGCAAGTTTGAAAACCGGCCTTGGTGCCGGTTTTTTTGGGCCTAAAAATGGGTTTTACTGGGCTGCATACCGCTTCACAATAACGCCATGGTCACCCCTCGAAAGGCATTGCCCGCTGTTGACACGAACCGCTGCACCGGCTGCGGCTGGTGCGTGGCGGTTTGCCCACCGCATGTGTTGTCGCTGGGCGTGAAGCAATGGAAGAAGTTTTCGCAGTTGCACGACGCGCCGGGCTGCACCGGCTGTGCTTTGTGTGCGCTGAAGTGCCCGTTCGATGCCATTTCCATGGTGCGCTGGCCAAAATCTGCCACCCCTCGCGCCAGCGCGGGCGAGGAATAACATAAGCGCCACTGCGTAATCTCTCAGAACGAGCGAAATCCTCATGTCCCGCATCGCCGTCATCGACTTCGAAACCACCGGCATTTCTCCCAGCCAAGGCGACCGAGCCACCGAGGTGGCCATTGTGCTGACCGAAAACGGGCGCACGGTGGACCGCTTTCAGAGCCTGATGAACGCGGGCCTGTACATCCCGCCGTTCATCACCCAGCTCACCGGCATCACCAACGCCATGGTGCGGGCCGCGCCACCGGCCAGCGCCGTGATGGCCGAGGCGGCCCGTTTTGTGGGCGACACGCCCATGGTGGCGCACAACGCATCGTTTGATCGCCGCTACTGGGTGGCCGAACTCGCGCTCACCGGGGTGCCCGCGCCGCAGCCGTTTGCCTGCACCGTGCTGCTCTCGCGACGGCTGTACCCCGAAGCGCCGAGCCACAAGCTGGGTCACTTGGTGGACTTTTTTCAGCTGCCGCGCACCGGGCGCGCCCACCGGGCGTTGGCCGACGCGGAAATGGCGGCTGAACTGCTGCAACGCATTCAGCACGATTTGCGCACGCGCCACGGTGTGGCCGAGCCCGACCACCGCTTTCTGTGCTCGCTGCAAGCCTGCGCGCGCGCCACCTTGCCGAAATTTCTGGCGCGGGCCACGGCAGCGCCACCCAGCTGCGCCGCCACAGGCGTTTGTCCATAGATTTATCCACAGGTTTATCCACACGTTGAGCCATGAAGTGCCATCCCTTGCTTCCGCCCCCCATCCAGCCATGGCTTGCCCGCTGGGTACCGTGGTGCGTGCTGCTGTGCGCTCTGCTGCTGACGGGCTGTGGCAGCACGCCACCGGTGCCGCAGCGACCGCAGCAAGCTGAAACGTCGAGCGACATCGCCATCCACGCGCTGGGACTGGTGGGCACGCCTTACCGCTACGGCGGGAACACACCCGAGAGTGGGTTCGACTGCAGCGGGCTGATTGGCTATGTCTACAAAAACCGCACCGGCGTGGCCCCGCCGCGCACGGTGGCGCAGCTGTCCGGTTTTGGCCAAGCGGTGAGCGCGCGCGAACGGCGCACCGGTGACCTGGTGATTTTTGGTTCGGGCCGCCCCTTTCACGCGGGCATTTATGTGGGCGACGGCCGCTTTGTGCACGCGCCGTCCACCGGCGGCACGGTGCGGCTGGACCGGCTGGACAACCGTTACTGGGCCAGTCAGCCGACCGCCTTTCGGCGCCCCTGAGCACCGTGCTCACGCGGGCAGCCACCAGCGTTCCACGGAGGCCGCGCGACAATACTTGGCTATGACCCACGCCCAACGCACCTCCACCCCGCTGTCCACCCACGACACCACCCGCATCGACGATCTGCGCATTGGCGCCGTGCGCCCGCTCATCACGCCGGCGCTGCTGCAAGAATGGCTGCCCACCCCGGCCACCAGCCAAACGCTGGTGGAGCAAAGCCGTGCCGCCATTTCTCGCGTGCTGCACGGTCAAGACGACCGGCTGATCGTGGTGGTGGGGCCGTGCTC
>JAUXXN010000101.1 GCA_030684755.1 Hydrogenophaga sp. | reverse complement strand
TCGTCGAGCCGCACATCGCCAACCCAAAGACCATGCGGCAACTGCTGGCTGGACGTGACGTGAAAGCGCTGCAGCCCTCTGCAGTGGATCACCATGAGGCCGGGCTGAGGACGTTCCAGCCGCTCAATGTGCGCGACTGTGCCCACGGGGTAAAAAACCTCTTTGGCAAAGGCATCGCCGCTGGGTGGCGCGTTGGGGTCGATGCGGCGCACTTCGCTGCCTTCGCGCAGACACACCACCCCAAACGGTGCACCCGCCTTGTGGCAGCGGCTGATCATGTCCAGGTAGCGCACCTCGAAAATCCGCAGCGGCATCCAGCCACCCGGAAACAAGACGGTTTGCAGCGGAAACAGCGGCAGCTGTTGCAGGGTGAGCATGCCGGGAGGCGCCTCGGAAGTCAATCGTTGACCACCGCGTCCGCGCTCTGGCGCTGCAGCATGGCCAGGGTGTTGGCCACGGTGGAGCGCAGCTCGCGCCGGTCGCAAATGAAGTCCACAGCGCCCTTGGTCTGCAGAAACTCGGCGCGCTGGAAGCCTTCTGGGAGCTTCACGCGCACGGTGTTCTCAATCACGCGCGGGCCAGCAAAACCTATCAGCGCCTTCGGCTCGGCAATCACCACATCGCCCACAAAGGCAAAACCGGCTGAAACACCGCCCATGGTCGGGTCGGTCAGCACGCTGATGTAGGGCAGGCCCTTTTTGGCCAGACGGGTGAGCGCGGCATTTGTCTTGGCCATTTGCATCAGCGACAGCAAGCCTTCTTGCATGCGCGCACCCCCGGTGGCGGTGAAACACAGGAAAGGCACTTTTTGCGCGATGGCTTCTTCGACACCGCGCACAAAACGCTCGCCGACCACCGAGCCCATGGAACCGCCCATGAAATCGAATTCAAAACACGCCACCACCAGGCTCACGCCTTGCACGGCACCGCCCATGACCACCAGCGCGTCGGTCTCGCCGGTGTTTTCCAGCGCTTCTTTCAGGCGCTCGGGGTCTTTGCGGCTGTCCTTGAACTTCAGCGCATCGACCGGCAGCACTTCCTGGCCGAGTTCGTAGCGGCCTTCGGCGTCCAGAAATGCGTTCAGCCGTGCTCGTGCACCGATGCGGTGGTGGTGGCTGCAGTGCGGGCACACATTCTGGTTCTTCTCCAGATCGTTTTTGTACAACACGGCTTCACAGCTGGGGCATTTGATCCACAGGCCTTCGGGCACGGTGCGGCGCTCGGTCGGGTCGGTGTGGGTGATCTTGGGGGGGAGCAGTTTTTCGAGCCAGGACATGGTGTGTTCTCCAAATTGAGGCGACCCTCACGCTGCAACAACGGGCACAAGCCGCGAACTTGTTGAGCAGGGCCCGCTGACCTGGGGTCGGTCTCAAGCGGCGCAGTGCGCGTCAGGGCAGCGTTGGGATGAATTAAAACACGGCCGATCAGGTGTCCAACGCCTTGCGGATGGAGCGCAGGAAGCTGCTGGCCACGGCCACCACCTTTTCGTGGGGCTCGTTCTCGATCAGCTGAATGATCTTGCTGCCAATCACCACCGCGTCGGCGCTGCGCCCGATGGCACGGGCGGTTTCAGCGTCTCGAATGCCGAAGCCCACACCCACCGGTACGTTCACGTGGGCCCGGATGCGCGGCAGCATGGCCTCGACCTGGCCCACGTCCAGCGTGCCCGCACCGGTCACGCCCTTGAGCGACACGTAGTACACATAGCCGCTGGCCACGCGCGCCACCTGCGCCATGCGCTCGTCGGTGGAGGTGGGCGCCAGCAAGAAGATCAGGTCCATGTTGTGGGCCCGCAAGGCGGCTGCGAACTCTTCGCATTCTTCCGGGGGGTAGTCCACGATCAGCATGCCGTCCACGCCCGAGGCGCTGGCGTCGCGCACAAAGCTGCCCGCGCCGTGCTTCTGGTCGTAGCGTTCGACCGGGTTGGCGTAGCCCATCAGCACCACTGGCGTGGTGTTGTTGCGCTCACGGAACGTCTT
>JAUXXN010000100.1 GCA_030684755.1 Hydrogenophaga sp. | reverse complement strand
TCGCCCGAATACGTGTTCGCTTCGCAGGGCGGCGCGCCCGACGACACCGGCTTCGGCATCTGGTGGATCGACGGCGCCCGCATGACCGAGCTGTTCGACATGCAGGGCGCGTTCAACCAGGCCGCGCTGCGGTTGGAAGTCGGTGTGCCCGAGCGCGCCGTGCTCACGCAACTGGACCACCTGCTCGAACCCTACGGCAGCATCGGCGCCGTGGGGCGCGACCGGCATCTGTCCACCAAGATCGTCAGCGACGAACTGGCGCAACTCAAGGTCATGGGCACGGTGCTGCCCGCCATCTTCCTGGCCGTGGCCATGTTCATCCTCAACGTGGTGCTCAGCCGCCAGGTGGCCACGCAGCGCAGCCAGATCGCCGCGCTCAAAGCCCTGGGCTACACCGACGGCGCCATCGCCTGGCACTACATCCAGCTCGCGCTGGTGATTGCCGGGCTGGGCGTGGCGGTGGGCCTGGGCCTGAGCCAGCTCATTGGCCGGGGCATGCTGGGCCTGTACGACGAAGTGTTCCGCTTCAACCGCCTGACCTACGCCACCGACACCACGCTGGTTTTACTCTCCGCCGCCATCGCCGCGCTGGCCGCCGCCGCCGGTACCTGGACCGCCATCCATGCCGTGGTGCGGCTGCGCCCGGCGCAGGCCATGCAGCCGCCGGTGCCGCCGATGTACTCGAAGACCCTGATTGAGCGACTGGGCCTGGGGCGGTTTCTGTCCACCAGCGCACGCATGGTGGTGCGCAACCTGGAACGGCGCCCGCTGCGCGCAGCCTTCACCGTCACCGGCATCGCGCTGGCCGTGGCGCTGCAAATCTCGGGCGCCTTCTGGCTCGACGCCATTGCCCACATCGTGGACGTGCAGTTCCGCCAGGTGCAGCAGGGCGACGTGCTGGTCAACTTCCACCGCCCGGTGCCCGTGACCGTGGTGCGCGAGCTGCAGCGCCTGCCCGGCGTGTTGGACGCCGAGGTCTACCGCACCGAACCCGTCAAAGTGACGCTGCGCGGGCAAACCAAAGACACGGCGGTGATGGCGCTGCGCGGCGACGCGAAACTGATGCGCCTCGTGGACGAAGACCGTGGCGCGCTGGCCCTGCCCGCGCACGGCGTGGTGCTCTCGGGTCTGCTGGCGCGCGAGATGGGCGCCCGGGTGGGCGACCGCATCACGCTGCAGTTCCGCCTGTGGAACCGGCGCAGTGTGGAGGTGGAGGTGGTGGACATCGCCCGCACCATGTTCGGCCAACTGCTCTACATGAACCTGGACACGCTCAACCGCCTGGCTGGCGATGGCGACGGCGTGGCCGACGCGGCGCTGCAGGTGGACCCGGCTGCCATGCCCGCCTTCTGGGCCGCGGTAAAGGCCGCGCCCGGCATCAACTCGGTGTTCGACAAAGCCAGCTCCATGACCGAGTTCAACCAGCGCACCGAACGCAACATGGGCGTGTTCAGCAGCATCCTCACGCTGTTCGCGGTGGCCATGGCGGTGGGCATCATCTACAACGCGGCACGCATCTCACTGTCTGAGCGGGCCTGGGAACTGGCCAGCCTGCGCGTGCTGGGCATGACGCGGGCCGAGGTCTCGGTGCTGCTGCTGGCCGAGCTGGCCGCCGAGCTGCTCATTGCCCTGCCGCTGGGCGCGCTGGCCGGTTGGGGGCTGGCCTCGCTCATGATGCAGCTCATGGCCAGCGACGCGATCGATTTTCCGGTGGTCATTGAACCGTCCACCTACGCTTCCGCCGCGCTCATCGTCCTGGCTGCCGGGGTGGCCAGCGCCCTGCTGGTGCGCCGGCAGATCGACCGGCTGGATCTGGTTTCTGTTTTGAAGGTACGCGAATGAACAAGTCGAACAACGGTGCGGCCACACGCCGCTGGGCCATGGGTGCGGTCGCCGTGGCCGCTCTGGCCGCCGTGCTCTGGGCCGCCTACCAGCCGCGCCCGCTGGGCGTGGAAACCGCCCTCGTGGCCCAAGGCCGTTTTGAACAGGTGATTGAAGAAGACGGCCAGCTGCGCTTGCAGCACCGCTACCTCGTCACCGCGCCCACCGCCGCGCAGCTGCAGCGGCCCACACTCAAGGTGGGCGACGCGGTCAAGGCGGGCGACGTGGTCGCCGTGCTCGCACCCGCCGCGCCCGGCCTGATCGACGCACGCACCCGCAGCGTGCTGCAGCAGCGCGTGGGCAGCGCCGACGCCGCCGTGGTTGCCGCCCGCGCCAACGTGCAGCGCGCCCAGACCGCGCTGGCGCAGGCCACGCTCGAAGCCGAACGCTTCGCGCAGCTCGCCAAAGACAACTTCATCGCCCCGTCCGCCCGCGACCAGAGCCGCCTGGCGCGTGAAGCGGCGGCCCAAAGCCTCAAGGCCGCGCAGGCCGAACAAACCGCCGCCGGACACGCCGCCAGCGAAGCCCGCGCCGCCCTGGGCCGCGCCGAACCCTCGGGCAGCGCGCCACAAGGTCTGTGGTCGC
>JAUXXN010000372.1 GCA_030684755.1 Hydrogenophaga sp. | reverse complement strand
GGCCAGCACAACACAAGCCGTCAACTCGGGGAGGATTCGCGCCAACTGCGATGGCCGTTCCTGTTTGCGCGATTGGTGAGCCACCGCCCACACCCCCAGCATAGGCAGAACCATCAGAGCATGGGCTTGAGCCACGTTACTGGCCCAGGCCGAACGCAAGGGGTGAACCGCCTCGAACCAGAGCCCGAAGTACGCAACATGTCCTAAATTGAGCAAAACCATCAGCCAACTGGCTTTGGAGAGGTGGTCCAAGTTGATACGCAGAGCCGCATCAGACACAGCCATCCATTCACGTTGCCACCGTGCGACGGTGGCACGAAACGAGGAGCGTTCAGGCTTGGGCATAGCGGCCATATACGGCTTCAAGGGAAAAGGAGTTCAACCACATGAAGCAAAAGATAGCATGGACATCGGCGATGTGAAGTCGTGCTCATTGAAGCCAAGCAGGAGAACTGACCAAGCGGCGTAAACCTAACAAGATCTGCTCGGATTCAGCATCAAAAATGTCATGAAAAAGCCATGTAGTTGCCATGGTCGCGTCACGGCAGCCCTCAAAAATGATGGATGTCATCACTTGGTGACGGACCAGAGGAGCATTTCTAATGAAAGAGTTACCCACGCCCACGCTGGATTTGTCGTCGGCGTCGATTTTGCGGACCCTGCATCATCCGCAGCGCACAGACTTCAACCGGCAACCCTTGGCGAACCTACCTGCTGTGGCGCAGTCGGCATCGGCCGGGATAGAAGTTTCCTGGGCGCGGCATTTGGATGAGGTGCGCGAAGCTCAGATGCTGCGCCACAGTGTGTTTGCTGGTGAAATGGGCGCGAACCTATCCACCGCGTTTCCTGGCCACGATGTGGACCTGTTCGACGACTTTTGCGAACATCTGCTGGTACGCGAAACCGCTACCCGCCAAGTCATTGGTACCTACCGCGTGCTCACACCCGCCCAAGCCAAGCGTGTGGGCAGCACTTACAGCGACACCGAATTTGACCTCACCCGCCTGCGCAATGTTCGGGAGCGCATGGTCGAACTGGGCCGCAGCTGTGTGCACCGCGACCACCGCCACGGCGGTGTGATCATGGCGCTTTGGGGCGCGCTGGCGGCTTTCATGGTGCGCAACCAACTCGACACCATGATCGGTTGCGCCAGCATTCCCATGCAGCACGAAGGCCCGCATGGCATGGTGGGCGGCGGCCATGCTGCTGCCAGCATTTGGCGACAACTCAAGGCCACCCACCTCGCGCCCATTGACTGCCATGTGCGTCCACGGTTGCCCTTGCCCATAGACAGGTTGGACAACACCCTGGACGTCGAACCACCTGCGCTGATCAAAGGCTACTTGCGCCTGGGTGCCAAAGTCATGGGGCCACCGGCCTGGGACCCAGATTTCAACGCTGCCGACCTGCCTATGATCATGCGCATTTCGGACCTGCCCAGCCGATACCGCAAGCACTTCTTGGGTGTTTGATCTGGGGGGCCGTGTTTCGCGTGCTGATCAGGCTGGGAGCAAGGTTCAAGCGCTACAAAGAGGGAGACAAAAATGAAAATTCTGTTGATTACCGATGCGTGGCAGCCGCAAGTGAGCGGTGTCGTGACCACTTTGGTAGAGCTGGTCCGAGAATTACAGGCGCAGGGTCACGAGGTGGTCGTGGTTCATCCGGGGCAATTTCGCACTTGGCCTTGCCCGGGCGCTGTGAACCTTGGACTTGCCTTGTTTGCGGGCCGCAAGCTCAGCCAGATGATGGATGCTGCGCAGGCCGATGCCATTCACATTGCCACCGAAGGACCATTGGGTTGGGCCGCCCGGCGGCACTGTTTGCGAAGCCATCGATCCTTCACGACCGCCTTTCACACCAAGTTTCCCGATATTTTGCGCACAACGTTGGGCATCCCTTTGGCGTGGAGTTACGCACTGTTGCGCCGCTTCCATGGCCCTAGCAGTGCGGTGATGGTGCCCACGTTGGGGGTGATGCAGATGTTACAAAGCAAAGGCTTTCACCATCTGAGCGAATGGGCCCATGGCGTGGACACACGCCTGTTTGCTTTTGAGCGCGATGCCACTGAGTATCCATCGCTGGGTCACTTGGCCCGACCTGTGAGCCTGTGCGTAGGCCGGGTGGCCGCAGATAAAAATATTGAAGCTTTTCTGGAAATGGATGTACCTGGCAGCAAAGTGGTCTGCGGCGTGGGCCCGATGGAGGCCGCGCTGCGTGAGCGTTATCCCAATGTCCATTGGCTTGGGGTTCTGCCTCGTCATGAATTGGCTCGTGTGTACGCCGCAGCCGATGTGTTGGTGTTTCCCAGCCGCTGCGAAACCTTTGGCTTGGTGATGTTGGAAGCCATGGCCTGCGGCTTGCCCGTGGCCGCTTTCCCCGTTGACGGCCCTTTGCAGGTGGTGGGAAACAGCAGTGCCGGGGCCCTGCGGGAAGATTTGCACGAAGCCTGGTCAGCGGCGATCAAAATACCGCGTGACCAGGCCCGGTCCAGGGCCATGAGGTTTGGCTGCCGTGCCGCCGCCGAGCGGTTTGTTTCTTTGCTGGCTGTCTTGCCGCCCCCAGTACAGGCGCCGTATCGTTGGCGTTCCGGTGCCAAACATAGCAAATCTAGAATCGACTTGGTGATGCATCGTTGAAAACGGTCACGCCGGTGTCATCAAACCGTTGAATAATCGTCAAATATAAATTTATCGGCGTTGCTTGTCAGAGGGACGTGCAGCGTCCGCGCTATTTGACGGGAACCATGAGCGCCAACAGCCACAACAACCGCCTGCATTTTTTGGATCGCGACCACAGCATCCTGGCTTTCAACGAACGGGTTATGGACTGGGCACGCCGTGCTGACGTGCCCCTGTTGGAGCGCCTGCGTTACCTCAGTATCGTCTCCAGCAACCTGGACGAATTTTTTGAGGTGCGCATGGCGCCGCACCTGGCTGCTCGAAAAACCAACGAGCAGCGTGGGCTTTACACCGTAGCAACGCACGACCGGGTGTCGGCCAAAGTGCATGCGCTGGTGGCTCAGCAGTACGCCATCTACAACGACGAGCTGTTGCCTTTGCTGGAGAAAAAAGGCATCAAGCTGGTGGCGCACGGTGAGCGCAATCCGCGCCAGCGCCGCTGGGTGAAAGAATTTTTTGTGCGTGAAGTGCAGCCGCTGCTGATGCCTGTGGGCCTGGACCCAGCTCACCCGTTTCCCCAGGTGGCCAACAAGTCGCTCAACTTCATCGTGCGCCTTACAGGTAAAGACGCTTTTGGACGTGAAAATGAAATTGCCATCGTCAAGGTGCCACGCATCTTGCCGCGCTTTTTTCGCATGCCGCCCATCAAGGGCTCCAAACAGACGCACTTTGTCTCTATTTCAAGCTTGATCCGTTCGCACTTGACCGACCTGTTCCCAGGCCGCCAAGTTACCGAATTTTCCCAGTTCCGTGTCACCCGCCATTCCGATCTGGCCGTGGACGAGGAAGAGGTCAAAAACCTACGCACCGCCTTGCGCAAAGGCCTACAGCAGCGCCACTATGGCGAAGCCCTGCGGCTTGAGGTGTCAGCGGGTTGCTCCGAATTTCTTTCCCATTTTTTGCAGGTCCAATTTGCGCTGCCCATTGAGGCGCTGTACCGCGTGCCGGGTCCAGTGAATCTGGTGCGCCTGAATCAGTTGATTGACCAAGTGGATGCACCAGCGCTGCGTTTTGAAGGTTTCCAAGGAGGCTGGCCGGTGCAGCTGACGCCAGGTCAATCGTACTTTGAGCGCCTGCAACAGGGCGATGTGCTGATTCACCAGCCCTATGAAAGCTTTGACGCTGTGCTGGCTTTTCTCCGGGAAGCGGTGGAAGACCCGAATGTGCTGGCGATCAAACAGACCATTTACCGCACCGGTGCCAAGTCAGAGCTGATGAACCTGCTGCGCGAAGCGGTGCGACGTGGCAAAGAGGTGACGGCGGTGGTTGAGCTTAAGGCGCGCTTTGACGAAGAAGCCAACATCAACTACGCCGAACGCTTGGAATCGGTGGGCGCGCAGGTGGTTTATGGTGTGGTGGGCCTGAAAACCCACGCCAAAATGCTGCTGGTGACACGGCGCGAAGAGGGGCGTTTGCGCCGCTATGGCCACATATCGACGGGCAACTACAACCCCGGGACCGCACGGCTCTATACCGACCTGAGTTACCTGACGGCCGACGACGCGTTGACCTCCGATCTGGAGCAGATTTTCTTGCACCTGGCCAGTCAGAACCGGCTGCCCAAGCTCAACAAAGCGCTGATCGCCCCGTTTCACCTGCACAAGTCGATGTTGGAGAAAGTGGAGGCGGTGGGTGCAGCCGCACGGGATGGCAAAGAGGCCCGTATTGTGTTGAAAATGAATGCGCTCACGGACGAGCCCCTGGCTCGGGCACTGGCCCACGCTTCGCAGCAGGGCGCCAAGATCGATCTCATCGTGCGAGGAGCTTGCATCTTGCCTGCACAGGTGCCGGGCGTGACCGACAACGTGCGTATCCGCTCGGTGATTGGGCGCCTGCTTGAGCATTCACGGGTGTGCTTTTTCCGTGTCGACACGGTCGAGGAACTGTGGCTTTCCAGCGCGGACTGGATGAACCGCAACATGCTGCGTCGGGTGGAACTGGCCTGGCCAGTGACCGACCCGGCACTGCGACACCGCATCATGGACGAGTGCATCAACGCTTATTTGCACGACACCAAAGACGCTTGGCTGTTGCAGCCCAATGGATCGTATGTGCCCGCAGGTCTGACGGGTACTGGCAGAACCCGTTCGGTGATGCATTCGGCGCAAACCACCTTGATGGCACGTTATGGCAGCAAAGGTTGATCACACATGGATCTGATTTTGTGGCGTCACGCCGAAGCCCATGAGCACCCCGATCCGTTGCAGGGTCGTCAGGGTGACACCAAAGACTTGGCACGCCGCCTGACGCAACGCGGAGAAAAGCAAGCCGTGCGCATGGCTGCTTGGCTCGACCGGCAGTTGCCGGCAGCAGCCCGGGTGCTGAGCAGCCCAGCGCAACGCACCGAACAAACGGCAATCGCTTTGGGGCGCAAATACAAAATGTGCGATGAGCTGTCTCCCGACGGAGACCCGCTCGCCCTGCTGGCGCTTGCGCAGTGGCCCCACGGCAAGTTGCCGGTGGTGGTGGTGGGCCACCAGCCTACCCTGGGACAGGTGATTGCGCAGTTGATGGGTCTGACCGAAGCCGACTGCCCGATAAAAAAAGGGGCAGTCTGGTGGTTTCGCCAGCGCGAGCGCAATGGTGTGGTACAGACTGTACTGGTTACGGTACAGACACCCGAGCTCCTTTAAAAAGCGCCTTTGTCGCGGCGCGGCGCAAAGAAGCGCTTTAGTTGCTTTGGAGTTGTGCTGGTGACTCTGCTGCAAGCGCCGGGGAGGTTGGCTGTGTTGCTTGAACTGGCGCAACTTTAGGTGCCGACACGCGCTTGGCTGGCGTTTTCACGGTTGGTTTGGCTGCAGGCTTTACCAAGGCTGGTGTGGCTGGTTTTGCCGTGACTTTTGTGGCTATTTTCACGGCGGGTTTGGCGATCACCGTTTTGCGGGTAACGGGTTTTCGGGCAGGTTTTGCCGTTTCGACAGCAGGCACAACAGGCACAACAGGCACAACAGGATCTTCGCTGCTGGGGCGACCTGTTTTCAGGGTGGGAACGGCGGCGAGCGCTGCCTTGAAGGCGCTGTCGTTCAGGCCTTGCAAAAGTTTCAGGCCAGCGCGCAGCAATTCACTTTTTTTCACCGACGTGCCCAGAGCAATGGCTCGGGTTTTCAGGTCTTCGATGACCACAAATTCTGCTTTGGGGATGGTGAAGCTGTCGCGAACGAGTTTGGACTTTTTCGTTGGGGTCTTGTTCTGGGTGTTGGCCATGAGAGGTTTGTTGAACAGTTAGGCCCTTTAGTATAAATCGTTTATACGGTTTATACGGTTGTTTCAGAGGTGTGACACAGCGGCGAATATTTCGAACGCTCTCTTGACGTGGCACCGTTTGCAGGCCGTCAACACGCAAATTGAAGTTGATGCTGGGTCAGCGCCGAACTTGCAACGAGCCTGGGTTCACGATGTTGGTGGGCGTGCCCTTGATGTAATTGACGACATTGTCGAAGGCCGCCTCAAAGTAGGTTTCGTAGTTGTCCTGTTCGACATAGCCTATGTGCGGCGTACAAATGCAGTTTTCGAGCCTTAGCAGGGCATGTCCTTGAAGAATGGGCTCGGATTCGAACACGTCCACAGCGGCCATCCCAGGGCGTCCACGGTTCAGTCCTGCCAGCAGGGCTTCTGGCGCAATGAGCTCGGCCCGGGATGTGTTGACCAGCAGCGATGTAGGTTTCATGCGCGAAAGGTCTTCCAGCGTGATGCATCCGACATTGGTTGCTCCCAAGCGAAGG
>JAUXXN010000098.1 GCA_030684755.1 Hydrogenophaga sp. | reverse complement strand
CAGACGTTGGCAAGCTTGGCGGATTTCTGGATGGTTTTCAAAGTTCCTCCCAAGGGGAGTCAGGGGTCAAGCGGCACCCCCACCATGTGGTAGTTGGCCGAGCGTTATATTACGGATCAGGTACAGAGAAAACCCTCAATTTGACCACAGTTCTGCGCCGCATCCGAGCGACTGCAGCAGCGAAACGCCCTATGCTAGGCTCCTGCCAGCACCCCGGCTAACAAATATATGAAACTGCACGCCGACAAACTGGATACCCAGTCGATCACCGCTTATGGCGAAGATTGGATCGCCGTCAATGGACGGCGCCACACCCACAGCTTGGTGCTCGCACCATCGGGCCAGTTGATTGACTGGTCTTGCACCCGCTTTGAAAATCTCACGACTGCGCACTTTTCGATGCTGGTCGGTGTCATGCCTGAAGCGCCTGAACTGGTCATTTTCGGCAGCGGTTCCCGCTTGCGCTTTCCTCGACCGGTGCTCCTAAGCAGCCTGATAGATCAGCGCATTGGCGTAGAAACCATGGACACGGCGGCGGCCTGCCGAACCTACAACATCCTGGCGAGCGAGGGTCGACGGGTCGTGGCGGCCCTGCTGATTGAAACCTGACGCAGCCGACGCTGAATAAACAGTGCCAGTTGGCCTGACCGCCAGCGAGGACCCGATGAAACGCCATCAGGCGTGCTTCTGAAGGAACCGCTCCATGCACGACCAGGAGAGCCAATCGGCCGCCGAGCGCGTGAGGACTGCCCAAAAAACCAGTTCGGGGTTAAAATAGACGATTGTTTCTTGGCCTGCTACCTGTGCGCCACAGCTGCCACCGGGAGCTTGTGAAGCCCAAGCGCAGGCCAACGAATCACCACCAACTTATGTCAGGGGTCCATTCAGTATGGCAGTCGTTGTCAATAAACCCATTCCAGAATTTGAATCTCAGGCCACCGGCGGCATCAAGGTCAGCAACCAGACGCACCTTGGACAGACGGTGGTTTTGTACTTCTATCCCAAAGACAATACCCCAGGCTGCACCACCGAAGCCATGCAATTCCGCGACAAATACAAAGATTTTGTCAAAGCAGGTGCCCAGGTATTTGGGGTGTCGCGGGACAACATGAAGTCCCACGATGATTTCAAAACCAAGCTCGAACTGCCTTTTGAGTTGATCGCTGATACCGAAGAGAAAATGTGCCACATGTTCGGTGTGGTCAAAAACAAGATCAT